>JAYNNS010000147.1:0-3963 GCA_038112835.1 Curvibacter sp.
GCCCTGCGCTTCCGCTCCAACCTGGACGGCGACAAGTGGGCCCGTGCCATGCAGGAGCACGACCGCATGATCGCGGCGCTGCAGCGGCACGACGGTGCGGCCCTGCGTGCCGAACTCGTGGCCCACCTGGGCCACAAGCGTGACGTGGTGATCGAACAGCTGCGCGCGGCCCAGGCCGTCTCGCAGGTGCTGGAGTGAGAACGAGATGAATGCCCCCCTGCCCCTGAACCTTGCCGCCTCCGCCCCCGAGGCCACCTACGACACCGTCGCCCGGATCAGCAACGAGGTGGCCGGCCGCCTGGCCGCGCGCCTGCGCGCCGAAACCAAGGGCGAGGTGCTGTTCGGCGCCGCCGACCGCGGCCGCTACGCCACCGACGCCTCCATCTACCAGGCCATGCCCGTGGGCGTGTTCCTGCCGCGCGAGGCGGCCGACGTGCGCCTGGCCATCGACATCTGCCGTGACCTGGGCGTGCCCATCGTGCCGCGCGGCGGCGGCACCAGCCAGTGCGGGCAGACCGTGGGCGCGGGCCTGGTCATCGACCACAGCAAGCACATGCGCAACATCCTCGACGTCAATGTCGAGCAGCGCACCGCCAAGGTCGAACCCGGCCTGGTGCTGGACCACCTGAACGCTGCGCTCAAGAAACACGGCCTCTGGTACCCGGTGGATGTCTCCACCAGCGCCCAGGCCACGCTGGGCGGCATGGCGGGCAACAACTCCTGCGGCAGCCGCTCGATTGCCTACGGCAATATGGTGCACAACGTGCTCGGCGCCCAGGCCTGGTTGCCCGACGGCGAGCTGCTGAACTTCGGCCGCTACGACCAGGCCGTGGGGCGCGTGAAGCAGATCGGCGACTTCGTGCGTGGCCTGGCCGGCCTGCACCGCGACGAGATCGAGGCGCGCTGGCCCAAGGTGCTGCGCCGCGTAGCCGGCTACAACCTGGACATCTTCCACAACCAGAACGAGAAGCCCTACACCACGGACGGCTCGGTCAACCTGGCCCACCTGCTGATCGGCAGCGAAGGCACGCTGGCGCTGACGCGCTCGCTCTGCCTGCAGTTGAGCGAACTGCCGCGCGCCAAGGTGCTGGGCGTGGTGAACTTCCCCACCTTCTATCAGGCCATGGACTGCACCCAGCACATTGTCAAGCTGGGCCACCACATGCAGGGCGGGGCGCTGACGGCGGTGGAGCTGGTCGACCGCACCATGATCGAGCTCTCGCTGCAGAACCCGGCCTTCGCGCCCACCATCCGTACCGCGCTCGCGCCCGCCATCAACCACGGCCAGCCCGAGGCCATCCTGCTGGTGGAGTTTTCCGGCCAGAGCAAGGCCGACATCGCGCCCAAGCTCAAGGAGCTGGTCGAGCTCATGGGCGAGCTGGGCCTGCCCGGCAGCGTGGTGGAGATGATCGACGACGCCCCGCAGAAGAACCTGTGGGAAGTGCGCAAGGCCGGTCTCAACATCATGATGAGCCTGCGCGGCGACGGCAAGCCCGTGAGCTTCATCGAGGACTGCGCGGTGCCGCTGCCGCACCTGGCCGAGTACACCGACGCGCTCACGCAGGTCTTCCGCAAGCACGGCAGCCGTGGCACCTGGTACGCCCACGCTTCGGTGGGTACGCTGCACGTGCGCCCCATCCTGGACATGCGCCAGGACGGGGCGGCCAAGATGCGCGCCATCGCCGAAGAGGCCAGCGAGCTCGTGCGCAAGTACAAGGGCGCCTACAGCGGCGAGCACGGCGACGGCCTGTGCCGGGGCGAGTGGATCGAATGGCAGTTCGGTCCGCGCATCACCGAAGCCTTCGCCCAGATCAAGCAGCAGTTCGACCCGAACGGCCTGCTGTGCCCGCAGCGCATGATCAAGCCGCCGAAGATGGACGACACCACGCTCATGCGCTACCCGCCCGGCCACAAGCAGCGTGTGGTGCCCATCCAGCCCGTGCTGGACTGGAGTTCCTGGAACGTGCACAACAACCCGGTGACCGAGGAGACCACGGCCCCCGGCACCGGCGATGACCCGGCCCAGGGCCTGGCCATGCACGTGGAGATGTGCAACAACAACGGCCACTGCCGCAAGTTCGACGCCGGCACCATGTGCCCGAGCTACCGCGTCACGCGCGACGAGCAGCATCTCACGCGCGGCCGCGCCAACACCCTGCGCCTGGCGCTGAGCGGCCAGCTTGACGGCCTGAAGGGCGAAGATGCGCTGGCCAGCGAGGAAGTGCGACAGGCCATGGACCTGTGCGTCTCCTGCAAGGGCTGCAAGCGTGACTGCCCCACGGGCGTGGACATGGCCAAGCTCAAGGTCGAGTTTCTGCAGCACTACAAGGCCAAACACGGCCACACGCTCAAGGACAAGCTCGTGGGCCAGCTGCCCGACTACGCGCGCCACGCCGCGAAGATCGCGCCCGTGCTCAACCTGCGTGACAAGGTGCCGCTGATGGCCCGGCTCAGCGAAAAACTCTTCGGCCTCTCGGCCCAGCGCAGCCTGCCGCAGTGGAAGAACCGGCACTTCTTCAACACGCCGGTGCCAAGCGCTACGCGCGAGGAAGTGCTGACGGCCGCGAAGCCGGTCGTGCTCTTTGTCGACACCTTCAACGGCTACTTCGAATCCGACAACGCCCGCGCCGCCCTGCAGGTGCTGCAGGCCGCGGGCTACACCGTGCACATCGCGACCAAACAGAAAGAGGACGGCAAACACCTCTGCTGCGGCCGTACCTTCCTCTCCGCCGGCATGGTCGATCAGGCCAAGGCCAAGGCGCGCGAGGTCGTGGAGAGTCTCTTGCCCTTCGCCGAAAAAGGCATCGCCATCGTCGGCCTGGAGCCCAGCTGCCTGCTGACCCTGCGCGACGAGCTGCTGGTCATGGGCCTGGGCGAGGGCGCGCAGGCCATCGCCAAACAGGCCCTGATGTTCGAGGAGTTCCTGGCCCGCGAGGCCAGGGCCGGCCAGCTCGAAGCCTTCAAGTCCAGGCTCAAACCCGTGAGCCAGCCCGTGCTGCTGCATGGCCACTGCCACCAGAAAGCCTTTGCCGCCGTCACGCCCGTGATGGAAGTGCTGTCACTGATCCCCGGCGCCCAACCCGAACTCATTGAGTCGAGTTGCTGCGGCATGGCCGGCAGCTTCGGTTACGAGGCCGAGCACTACGCGGTGTCCATGCAGATGGCCGAGGCCGCGCTGCTGCCCGCGGTGCGCGCGCAAGCGGATGCCATCGTGGTGGCCGATGGCACCAGCTGCCGCCACCAGATCGCCGATGGCGCGCAGCGCGAGGCGCTGCATGTGGCGAAACTGCTGGCCGCGCAGCTGTCCTAGGGGCGATCGCGGCGGCGCCGGGGCGGGCGCATCCGTCCCCGGTCCTGGCGGGGCCGGCGGCCGGCAGGTCGCTGCGGTGGTCGGTGTGTGGCCATGGGAGCTTGCCTTCTATCGATCCAATATTCATTAGAATGTTGTGCCATGAGGGAACTCAAGAACCATCTCTACGAGCAGGTCGCCCGCATCGGCAAGGCGCTGGCCAGTCCCAAGCGGCTGGAACTCATCGAGCTGCTGTGCCAGGGCGAGAAGACCGTCGAGGCGCTGGCCCAGCAGGCCGACCTCAGCGTCAAGCTCACCAGCGCCCACCTGAAGGAGCTGCGTCTGGCGCACCTCGTGGCCACGCGCAAGGATGGCAAGTACGTCCTCTACCGGCTGGCCAGCGACAGCGTGGCGGACCTGTGGGTGACCCTGCGCACCGAGGCGCAGGAGCGCCTGGTCGAACTCCAGCGGGCCCTGGCCTCCCTGGTCGAGCATGGCGACGAGCTCCAGGGCGTAGACCGCGCGGAAATCCTGCGCCGGGCCGAGGCGGGCGAAGTCATCGTCCTCGACGTGCGGCCCGCCGATGAATACGCGGTGGCCCATTTGCCGCATGCGCGTTCCCTGCCCATCGGCGAGCTCAAGAAGCGCATCGCCGAGTTGCCCCGGGGCCTGCC
>JAYNNS010000147.1:3973-7209 GCA_038112835.1 Curvibacter sp.
CCTCGCCGATCGGTATGGGCGTCCGCCCCGATGCGAAGAACAGCTCGGTCAACGCGCTCTATGCCGGCCAGGCCCAGCTTGGCCTGCCGGACCGCGACTATTACCTGGTCGACAGCCCCAAGAACCGCGAGATCGTGGCCTACTGCCGCGGGCCGTTCTGCCTGATGGCCAAGGACGCGGTCGTGCAGCTGCGCAGCAAGGGCTACCAGGCCTTCCACCTGAGCGACGGGGTGGCCGAATGGCGCGCCCGCGGTCTGCCGGTGGCCGGCTGAACCCGGTGCCGTCTCGGCCACCCCCATCCCTTTCCCATCCTTTTCCGATCCCTTTCTGAATCACCAGGAGTCCACCGTGCAACCCCGTCAATTGATCTGGGCCCTGGCGCTCGCCGCCACCCTGCCCCTGGCCGCCCAGGCGCAGGCCGACAAGGCCACCCTCAGTGCGCTGGAGGGCTACTTCGATTTCGTGGACGCCAGTGGCGGGACCCTGATGGCCGAGCAGCTCGCGCCAGCGGACTACCGCAAGCTGCTGGTGCTCGATGTCCGCGACGCCGGCCAGTTCGCCAGGGACCACATCCCGGGCGCCATCAACATCGAGTGGCGCCAGGTCTTCGGCCAGCGCGCCAGGCTGCCGCGGGACCAGACCATCCTCGTCTATTGCAACACCAGCTCCTTCGCCGGGCAGGTGGCGATGGCCCTGCGCATGGACGGCTTCGAGAACGTGCGGCTGCTGCATGGTGGCTACAACGAGTGGAAGGCCCGCGGCGGCATGGACGCCATGGCGCGCGCCGGCAGGAAGAGCTGAGGAGCGACAGCATGAACATCCGTATCCGTGCCTGGACGACCGTGCTGCTGGCGCTGGCAGGCAGTGCCTGGGCGCAATCCGCCCCGGGGCCGGTCGAGATCGACGGCCGCAAGGTCCTGACCCTGGTCAGCAACGATCCGCCAGGCCTGCGCTGCAACAACAACATCCAGGTCGCGGCCGAGCTGGCCAACACCTACAAGGTGCCGATCCTGGTCTACCCGGTGTCCTTCATGCCGCCCGGCACCAAGGCGCCCATCGTCTGGTTCGGCGGCGAGAACATCGCCCAGAGCGGCGGCCGTCTCAACGGCATGATTTCCTACACCGAACTGGCCGACCGTTTCGAGGTCGAGGGCGTGGCCCGGCAGGACAGGTCGGGGCTGCTGAAGTCGCCGGCCGTCAGCCGCAGCTTCGAAGCGCTCAAGCAGAGCATCAAGGGCCAGTGAGTCCGATGCCTGCTGCAGCCCGGGGCAGCCCGGCAACCGCGGGGGAAGGCCTCTCCGCGGCCGTGGGTCGCACGCTCAGGCCCAGGCCCAGGCCCGGTCTCCCCGCTGGCAGCGCCCCATGAAATCATCTCCCGTGCATCCGGCACCGGCCGGGCGCCGCCAGGCGCTCGCGCTCCTGCTGTCCGTGAGCCTGCATGTGCTGGCCCTGGCGCTGGTCCTGGGGCCGGCGCGCCGGGCCGATCGCGCCTGGGAGCCTGCCCCCCCCGCAGACGAGGTCCTGGTGCTGGAAGTCGCGCCGCTGCCTGTCACCCGCCCGGATCCGCAGCCGGTCGCGCCTGCGCCGCTTGCGCCCACCGACCCTGGTGTCCAGGCGTCGCCCGTGGTGCCTGCGGCGCCCGTGGCGACCCCACCGGTCCCGCCCCAGCCCGCCTTCATGGAAGCGCCTCCCGCACCGACGGCGCAGGAGTGGGCCCTGGCCGCCGGCTACACGCTCAAGAACAGCAAGCGCTACCGCTACACCTGGGGGCAGCAGGTCCGCAGCATGATGGGCACGGCCATCCAGGGGCCGGACCAGGGCGTGGTCCGCTTCCGGGTCGAGATCGCCCCCGACGGCAGCCTGGCGCGGCTGGACACGCTGTGGAGCACCTCGGACGTCGCGGAGCGCCTGGCGCGCCAGGCGGTCCAGAACATGCCGCCCCTGCCGCCCACCCCGACGGGTCGGCCCCTGGTCTTCGAGCAGACCATCTCCTTCCAGCCCTTCGAGACGGGAGGGCCGCCGGTCTACCGGGACGACTGCCTGCCCGATCCGCCCGCCTTCCGCAATCCCTTTGCCTGGGACGGCCAGGCCCCGACGGTGCGGGCCGCGCCCGCCGCGCAGGAAGCGCCGGATCCCGAAGCCCTGGAGGCCTGCCTGAAGAGCCTGCCGCCGGACACGGTCGAGGCGGAAAGCGCGCAGGACCGCCGGCAGCTGGAGCGATGGGGCACGAGCCCGCCGCGTCGCTAGGAGCGCGGCTCAGCCCCGCAGCAGGGCCAGAAAGTCGGCCGGGCTCGCGGCCTGCATCAGCGCCGTGCGCAGCTGCGGATCGGAGAGTTTTTCCGCGATGCCGGCCAGCATCTCCAGATGCACCTGGGTGGCCTGTTGCGGCACCAGCAGGAAGAAGAACAGCCGCACCGGCTGCTCGTCCGGCGCCTCCATGTCCAGGCCATGGCGACAGCGGACGACGGCCGCTGCGGGGGCGCTGATGCCGCCGATCCGGGCGTGCGGGATGGCGACGGCATGGCCCAGGGCGGTGGAGCCGAGCCGCTCGCGCTCCTGCAGATGCGTGGCCACGTGCTCGGCGACCGCTCCCAGATGCTGTGCGTACAGCTGGGCGGCGGTGCGGAAAACTTCGCGCCGGCTCCCGGACTCGACATCCAGCAGGATCATCTCGGGGGTCAGCAGGTCGATCAGGGTGTTCCAGGGGCGCATCGTCGGTTCTGTGGGGAGGGCGGTGGCGGTGGGCCGGGCGTGCATCAGGCGGTCTGGCCCGCAAAGCGCTCGACCTGCCGGGTCGGGCCCGAGACGATCAGCAGGTCGCCCGGCAGGACGTAGGTCTGCGGCGTCGCGTGCTGAAAATCCTCCTTCGCGCGCTTGACGCCGACCACGGTCACACCGAAGCGCTCACGCACGGCGGATTCGCTCAGCGACTTGCCGTGCGTGCTGGCGGGTGCATGGATCTTGGCGATCGCAAAGCCGTCGTCGAACTCGATGTAATCCATCATCCGGCCCGAGATCAGGTGGGCGACCCGTTCCCCCATGTCGGCCTCCGGGTAGACGACGTGGTGCGCGCCGATGCGCTGGGCGATACGGGCGTGATCCTCGGTCAGCGCCTTGACCCAGATGTCGGGGATGCCCAGCTCGGTCAGCGCCATCAGGGTCATGAGGCTGGCCGCCAGGTTGTCGCCGATGCCGACGATGGCGTGCTTCTTCTCCACCTCCAGCACCACGGCCTC
>JAYNNS010000148.1:0-7191 GCA_038112835.1 Curvibacter sp.
CAACACCCGCATCTACCGCGGCGTGATGCCGCACTTCCTCTACGCCATCGGCGTGCTCGAAGTCCAGGTCGACCCGCGCGGCAATGTGCAGGCCCTGAACTGGATGCGCGCGCCCGAGCACGCCCCTGAAGTCATCGCCGAGATCGAGCGCACCGTGCGCCAGGCCGCCCCCTTCCCCGCCCCGGTGCAGCTGGGCAGCACCAGCTACATCGAGACCTGGCTCTGGGATGCCAGCGGCAACTTCCAACTGCACACCCTGAGCGAAGGCCAGGGCCCCAAGGGCACGCCGCGCCGCGCCATGCCGCCGCCACGCGGCATCCGCCTGGTGTCAGCCCCGGGCGCCACCGCCCGCTGATCAAGATCTGCTGCACGCCCGATCGCCCCTCAGGACTGCGCACGGAATCCCCAGGCCCCTGAAGGACGCTTCCGCTCCCTGCGCTTCATCCGTCTAGCGCTCGGGCCCCTGACGACGATGTCTGCGCCGGTTTCAGGCCTTGGGCAGGTTGTCCCACCACTGCGGCCCCAGTCGCGACTGCAGATAGGCGATGAAGGCCAGTACCTTGCCCGGCACCAGCTTGGGCGAAGGAAAGACCGCATGAACCTCCTGCTCGGGCAGGGTGTGGCCCTTGAGCACCTCCACCACATGACCTGACTTCAGCGAGTCGCTGGCCACGTAGCGCGGCATGGCCGCGATGCCGTAGCCGTTGCGCGCTGCCGCCAGCACGGCCGAGAGGTTGTTGGAGCGCAGGCGCCCGGCCACGGGCACGGTGATGGTCTCGCCCTTGGGCGTGCTCATGCGCCAGACATCGTCCCCGAGCACGCTGCTGTAGATCAGGGCGGGGTGGCGGCTCAACTCCTCGGCCTTGCGCGGCGTGCCGTGCTTGCGCAGGTAGCGGGGCGAAGCCACCATCAGCCAGGGGTTCACCCCCAGGAAGCGCGCGCCCAGCGTGGAATCGGCCAGCTTGCCCATGCGGATGGCCACGTCGATGCCGTTGGCCACGAGGTCGGTGTAACGGTCCTCGAAGCTCAGGTCCAGCTGCACCTGCGGGTGCTTGGCCATGAACTCCAGCGCCAGCGGCGTCACCACCCGGCGGCCGAAGGCCACCGAGGTGCCCACGCGCAGCAGGCCCTGGGCCTGGGTCTGGCGCAGGCGCACGATGTTGTCGGCCTCCTCGGCCTCACGCACGATGGTCTTGCACTTCTCGTAGTACAGCGCCCCCGACTCGGTGACGCTGACGCCGCGCGTGTTGCGGTTGAGCAGACGCACCTTGAGTCGCTCCTCGATGGCCGCCACCAGCTTGGTCACCGTGGGCTGGGTCACCGAGAATTCCTTGGCCGCCTTGGAGAAACTGCCCGTCTCCACCACCCGCGCATACACCTGCATCGCCTGCAACCGGTCCATCGTCTTCGCCTCATTTATTCCGTCATGGAATAGATGTTATGGACTCCAGCCGTCTTCCGCAAGCGGCAGGGAATTCCTACAGTCCACCCATCGTTTTTGATATCCCGAGGAGTTCCACCATGGCCAAAATGAAAGCCATCGAAGCCGCAGTCTGGGTGCTGGAGAAGGAAGGCGTCACGCAGGCCTTCGGCGTGCCCGGCGCGGCCATCAACCCGCTCTATTCCGCGCTGCGCAAGCAGGGCACCATCGGCCATATCCTGGCGCGCCACGTGGAAGGCGCCTCGCACATGGCCGAGGGCTACACCCGCGCCAACCCCGGCAACATCGGCGTGTGCATCGGCACCTCCGGCCCGGCCGGCACCGACATGATCACCGGCCTCTACTCGGCCCAGGCCGACTCGATCCCGATCCTGTGCATCACCGGCCAGGCCCCGCGTGCCCGCCTGTACAAGGAAGACTTCCAGGCTGTGGACATCGAGTCCATCGCCAAGCCGGTGACCAAGTGGTCCGTCACCGTGCGCGAGCCGGCCCAGGTGCCGCGCGCTTTCCAGCAGGCCTTCCACCTGATGCGCTCGGGCCGTCCGGGCCCGGTGCTGATCGACCTGCCTTTCGACGTGCAGATGGCCGAGATCGAGTTCGATCCCGAGACCTATGCTCCGCTGCCGGTCTACAAGCCGGCCGCCACGCGGGCCCAGGCCGAGAAGGCCATCGCCATGCTCAACGCCGCCGAGCGCCCGCTCATCGTGGCCGGCGGCGGCATCATCAACGCCGACGCCTCCGATCTGCTGGTGGAATTCGCCGAGCTCACCGGTGTGCCCGTGATCCCCACCCTCATGGGCTGGGGCACCATCCCCGACGACCACCCGCTGATGGCCGGCATGTGCGGCCTGCAGACCAGCCACCGCTACGGCAACGCCACCATGCTGGCCAGCGACTTCGTGCTGGGCATCGGCAACCGCTGGGCCAACCGCCACACCGGCTCGGTCGAGGTCTACACCAAGGGCCGCAAGTTCGTGCACGTGGACATCGAACCCACGCAGATCGGCCGGGTGTTCTCGCCCGATTACGGCATCGTCTCCGACGCCAAGGCCGCGCTGCAGCTCTTCGTGCAGGTCGCCCGCGAGATGAAGGCCGCCGGCCAGCTGCCCAGCCGCAAGATCTGGGCCGACGAATGCCTGGAGCGCAAGAACACGCTGCACCGCAAGACCAACTACGACAACGTGCCCATGAAGCCGCAGCGCGTCTACCAGGACATGGTGGAATCCTTCGGCAAGGACGTGTGCTACGTGAGCACCATCGGCCTGTCGCAGATCGCCGGCGCGCAGATGCTGCACGTCTACAAGCCCCGCCACTGGATCAACTGCGGCCAGGCCGGCCCGCTGGGCTGGACCGTGCCTGCCGCCCTGGGCGTGCGCGCGGCCGACCCGGGCCGCAAGATCGTGGCACTCTCGGGCGACTACGACTTCCAGTTCATGATCGAGGAGCTGGCCGTGGGCGCGCAGTTCAAGCTGCCCTACATCCACATCGTGGTCAACAACTCCTACCTCGGCCTGATCCGCCAGGCGCAGCGCAACTTCGACATGGACTACTGCGTGCAGCTGTCCTTCGAGAACATCAACACCCAGGACGATACCGTGGCCCAGGGCTATGGCGTGGACCACGTGAAGGTGGTCGAGGGCCTGGGCTGCAAGGCCATCCGCGTACACAGCCCCAGCGAACTCAAGGGTGCGATCCGCCAGGCCGAGGAGCTCATGGCCCAGTTCAGCGTGCCGGTGGTGATCGAGGTCATCCTGGAACGCGTGACCAACATCGCCATGGGCACCGAAATTGACAATATCATCGAGTTCGAGGACCTGGCCACCCAGAGCGCGGACGCGCCCGCGGCCATCGCCTGAACCCGCGAAGCCGGCCCCCGCCGGCTTCTTCACTGACGACGGAGACTGACAAGATGCCCAAATTCGCTGCCAATCTGACCATGCTGTTCAACGAGCTGCCCTTTCTGGAGCGCTTCGCGGCAGCCAGGGCGGCCGGCTTCGAGGCGGTGGAATACCTCTTCCCCTACCCTTTCGAGAAAGACGCGCTGGTCCAGGCGCTCAAGAGCCACGGCCTCAAGCAAGTGCTGCACAACCTGCCCGCGGGCGACTGGGACGCGGGCGAGCGCGGCATCGCCTGCCACCCGGACCGCGTGGAGGAATTCCGCGCCGGCGTGGACAAAGCCATCGAGTACGCCACGGCCCTGGGCTGCCCGCAGGTGAACTGCCTGGCCGGCAAGGTGCCCGCCGGCGTGACGCGCGAGCAAGCCCACGCCACCTTCGTGGCCAACCTGAAGTTCGCCGCCGACAAGCTCAAGGCCGCCGGCCTCAAGCTGCTGATCGAACCCATCAACAGCTACGACATCCCCGGCTTCTTCCTCAACACCACGGCCCAGGCCGCCGCCATCCTCGACGAGGTGGGCAGCGACAACCTGTACATCCAGTACGACATCTACCATGCCCAGCGCATGGAAGGTGAGCTCGCTGCCACGGTGCAGAAGCACCTGGCCCGCATCGTCCACATCCAGCTGGCCGACAACCCGGGCCGCAACGAGCCGGGCACCGGCGAAATCAACTATCCTTTCCTCTTCCGCCATCTCGATGCCATCGGCTACACCGGCTGGATCGGCTGCGAGTACAAGCCCCGCACGACCACGGGCGACGGCCTGGGCTGGATCAAGGCACTGAGCAAGTAAATTTACAGAGACAGAGTTTCGACATGACCAAATCCGGACTGAAACTGGGCTTCATCGGCCTGGGCATCATGGGCACGCCCATGGCGCTGAACCTCATCAAGGGCGGCCACGTGCTGTTCGTCAACACGCGCAGCAAGGTGCCGCAGGAGCTGGTGGACGCCGGCGCCACGGTGTGCACCACGCCTGCGGGCGTCGCCGAGCGGGCCGACATCATCTTCACCATGGTGCCCGACACGCCCGATGTGGAGAAGGTGCTGTTCGGCGAGAGCGGTGTGGCCCAGGGGCTCAAGGGCTCATCAGGCAAGGTCGTGGTGGACATGAGCTCCATCGACCCGATGGCCACCAAGGACTACGCCAAGAAGATCAACGCCCTGGGCTGCGACTATGTGGACGCGCCGGTCTCCGGTGGCGAGGTCGGGGCCAAGGCGGCCTCGCTGACCATCATGGTCGGTGCCGACGAAGCCGTGTTCGAGCGCGTCAAGCCCCTGTTCGAGCTGATGGGCAAGAACATCACGCTGATCGGCGGCAACGGCGCGGGCCAGACCTGCAAGGTGGCCAACCAGATCATCGTGGCGCTCAACATCGCCGCCGTCAGCGAGGCCCTGGTCTTCGCCTCCAAGGCCGGCGCCGACCCGGCCAAGGTGCGCCAGGCGCTCATGGGCGGCTTCGCCTCCTCGCGCATCCTCGAGGTGCACGGCGAGCGCATGGTCAAGCGCACCTTCAACCCGGGCTTCCGCATCGCGCTGCACCAGAAGGACCTGAACCTCGCGCTGCAGGGTGCCAAGACCCTCAAGATGGCGCTGCCGCAGACCGCCAACGCGGCCCAGCTCATGAGCGCCTGCGCCGCGCTGGGCCACGACCAGGCCGACCACTCGGCCCTGGTCAAGGCCATCGAGGCCCTGGCGAACCACAAGGTCGCCCCCGACGCCTGATGCCGCCCCCTGCGGCACCAGCGGCCCCGGCGCGCACACGCGCCGGGGCCGCTTGCTTTCGGGGCCTGCACCGCTATCATCGGGCCACCCAACGAGAAGGAAACAGGGCGCATGCCACTGTACGACGACGATCTTTCCAACACCCGGGCGCTGGTCGTCGACGGCAACCCCACCTCACGCGCCATCCTCGTCAACCAGCTGCGCGAGTTCGGGGTGGGTGCGGTGGAGCAGGTCACCCGATCCATCGACGCACGCAAGGTGCTGGAGCTCAAGGTCTTCGACATCGTGCTGTGCGAGCAGTACTTCCAGCCCGGCACCCCGACGGGGCAGGACCTGCTGGACGACCTGCGGCGCAACCAGCTGCTGCCCTTTTCCACGGTCTTCGTCATGGTCACGGGCGAGGCCACCTACGCCAAGGTGGCCGAGGCCGCCGAATCCGCGCTCGACGGCTACCTGATCAAGCCGCACACCGCCACCGGCCTGGCCGAGCGCCTGTACCTGGCGCGCCAGCGCAAGGCTGCGCTGGCCGACATCTTTGCCGCCATCGAGGCCGAGGACTACGCGCGCGGTGCACGCCTGTGCCTGCAGCGCTTCGAAAAACGCGCCGACTTCTGGCTCTACGCCGCGCGCATCGGCGCCGAACTGTTGCTGCGCCTGGAGCGCTATGACGAGGCGCAGAAGCTCTACGAGGCCGTGATCGCCGCCAAGACCCTGCCCTGGGCCAAGCTGGGCGTGGCGCGCACCCAGCTGGACCGCGGCGAGCCCATGCGCGCCATCAGCACGCTGGAGAACCTGATCGGCGAGGAGCCGCGCTACGCCGACGCCTACGACGTGCTGGGCCGCGCGCAGTTCGAGCTCGGCAACCACGAGCAGACACTGGCCGCCTACAAGATGGCCTGCGCCGTCACGCCCTACTCCATCTCGCGGCTGCAGAACCTCGGCCACCTGTGCTACTACAGCGGCGCGCGCGCCGAGGCCGAGAAGGTCCTGGGGCAGTGCGCGCGCCTGGGCCTGGACTCCAAGATGTTCGACCCCCAGACCCTGGTGCTGCTGGCCTTCGCCCGCCTGGAGGCCCAGGACCGCAAGGGCCTGCAGCATTGCCGCGACGACTTCGTCAAGCTGATCGACCGCGACGAGCACAACCCCCGCCTGCAGCGGCTCGCCGCCACGGTGGATGCGCTCATCCTCATCCTGGACCGCCAGTTCGCGCGCGCCGTCGAGTCCGTGCGGGCCCAGGCCGCCCGGGTCCGGCAGTCCGATTTCGACGCCGAGTCCGCCACCAACCTCCTCGCACTCATGGCCCAGCTGGCGAACAAGGCCATCGAACTCCATGACGTGGAGCCGGTGGTGGATGCCATCGGCATGCGCTTTTCCACCGGCCGCTCCATGAACGAGCTGCTCGCCGGCGCGGCCGGCATCCACCCGCCCTATGCCGAACGCCTGCGCACCGCCGGCAACCATGTGCTCAAGCTGGCCGAGACGGCCCTGACGCTGAGCCTGGGCGGCAACCCCTCGGGCGCCGTGCGCGACCTGCTCGCCCATGGCAAGCAGACCCTCAACGCCAAGCTCATCGAGACCGCACGCCTGGTGCTGCAGAAATACGAAGGCCGCATTCCCGAGGCCCTCGAGTTCGAGACGGCCGTGCAGGAATGGCGCCAGCACTATGGCAACCCGAGCTTGCGGCCGGCGCTGACCGAACAGGGACGCACGGCGGGCGGGCTGAGTCTGCGCGCCCCGCTCAAGCCCGATGGCTCGCCCGCGGCCATCTTCGCCGCGGCCGAGACCCTGCACCAGGAGGCGCAGGCGATCGCCATGCAAGCGCCGGCATCCGCGGACGGCGGCCGCCCCGAACCGCGCTGAGACGACGCCCGGCTAGAATCCGGGCTCGGGAAGCGTGGCAGTGTGGTCGATTGCACCGGTCTTGAAAACCGGCAACGGGCAACCGTTCGTGAGTTCGAATCTCACCGCTTCCGCCATGCGGCTTGACTTTTTCTGGGAGCCGTTTTATTGCCGGACTTCCCTTTTCAGCTTCAAGTGCCGCAATGGCTCTCCAATGTTCCTGGTCTTTCCCCAATTCAATAGCAAAGTTTCCAGCCAGGGCTTGACTCAGTCGACCTTGTCGCCTGACC
>JAYNNS010000149.1:0-7126 GCA_038112835.1 Curvibacter sp.
ATTGCCGCCGCTGCCGCGCGACCAGGCCGCGCTGGGCCTGTCGCTGGCCGCGATGGACGAGCCCCTGCTGGATGCGGTGATCCGCCTGGTGCGCTTGCTGCAGGAGCCGCAGCACATGGCACGCCTGGCGCCCTTGATCCAGGAGGAGATCATGGTGCGCCTGCTCACGGCCCCCCATGGGCCCTGCCTGCGGCACCTGATTGCCTCGGGCTCACCGAGCCACCAGGTCGCGCAGGCCATCGCATGGCTCAAGACCCACTTCGACCGCGACGTGCTGATGGACGAGCTGGCCGGGCGCGCGCACATGAGCCCTTCGACCTTCCGCGTGCATTTCCGCAACCTCACGGGCATGAGCCCGCTGCAGTACCAGAAGCAGCTGCGCCAGCAGGAGGCGCGCCAGCTCATGCTGACCCAGGCGCTGGACGCCAGCAGCACGGCCGCGCGCGTGGGCTACGAAAGCGTCTCGCAGTTCAGCCGCGAGTACAGCCGCCAGTTCGGGGCGCCGCCGCAGCGCGACATCAAGCGCATGCGCGAGCTGCCGTGCGGGGACGTGGTGCAGGCGCTGGGCGGAAGCGCAGGCGCGGGATCAGAACATGCCGCTGATCTGGAAGGCGGCCCAGTAGTAGGGGTGGGGATACTTTTTCAGCGTGGCGAGCTGGGCTTGCCGCAAGGCACCGGCCTTGCCGTTCTTCTCTCGCTGCTTGTAGAAGGCCAGCATCAGATCGCGTGTGGCGTTGTCGTCGACCTCCCAGAGCGAGGAGACGATGGAGTGTGCGCCTGCAAAGAGAAAGCCGCGGTTCAGGCCCACGATGTCATCGCCCTTGGCGGTTTCTCCCAGTGCGGTCTCGCAGGCCGACAGCACCACCAGGTTCACGTTGAGCTGCAGGTCGTAGAGCTCGCGCACGGTCAGTATGCCGTCGTTTTCCGCATCCTTGGCCATGTACAGGCCGGAGGACAGGGGTTGTTGCGCATCGAACTTGCCGTGCATGGCGAAATGGATTTCGCCGTGCTGAGGCCCGAGCCTGCGCAGCGCCGTCTCGGCCGCTCCCTTGCGCAGCAGCAGCAGGGAGCCGGGATTCATGCGCTGGATGCCGCGCGCCTCCTGCTCCGCACCGGGCAGATCGAGCTGCTTGTCGTCGAGGTCCGGGTTGCCCAGGATCAGCAGGCCGCGGCCGCCGGGCTTGCCGCTGCCCAGCAGGGGCAGTACCGAGGCACTGGGCAGCAGTCGCAGATCCGCAGCCTGGATCAGGAAGCGCTGTCCGTTGTGCAGCGCTGCGAACGGGATGTAGTGCAGGGCGCCGTGCGGCACGATGGTGATGGGGCCGGTGCTGAAATAGGGCAGGGCCGGGGCGAGCAGGACTTCGTGCAGACGCTGGCTGTGCGTGAGATGGGCCTGTGTCTTGACGTCGGCCAGGCTGTGCCGCCAGTCCATGGACAGACTGTTCGCGGCTGCTGCATCCAGGCGCAGCGCCTTGATCTGGTTTTTCGTGACGACGAAGGCGAACAGGCGTTGCTTGTCTCCGAAGTATTCGAGCAAGGTTTCCTGGGGGCGTAGCTGCTGCTGCACTTCGCCGGCCGACAGGACCGTCACGGCGATCAGGGAGCGCAGGTTGGCATCATGGCTCGCCAGCGTCGGTCGGATGCTCAGGTTGCGGCGGTTGGAGGGGGAGCCGGCCAGTTCGATGCCGTTCTGGCTGGCTTCCGCGTCGTTGAGTCGGGCCAAGGCCTGGCTGAAGGTGCCCTTGCTGTCCAGCACGGTCCCCTGACCCGAGCGCCGGGTGGCAAGCATGTCGATCAGCGCCCGCGACTTGCCACGCTCGGCGTATTCGAAGGCTTCCGCATCACGGCCTTCCTCGACCAGCAGCGCCACCATCTGCAGGTAGATGTCGGATTTGTTGACGACATAGCCGAGCCGGCCGGCTTCGGAGTCGATGGCGGCCCGTTCCGCTTCCAGCGCCTTGATGGAGGCTTGCAGGTGGGTGATGGCCTCGGCGCGCTGACCCCGCTTCAGGGCGATCAGGGCTAGGTGGTAGTGGGACACCCGGCGCAGTCCCTTGAGGGCCTGCACGTCTTCCAGCTTGAGCAGTTCTTCGTAGGACAGCCGGGCCTCTTCGTGCTTGCCGGCTTCATAAGCGCACAGTGCCTGCAGCCGCACGTAATGGACATCCATCATTCGTTGGAGGGCCGTGGCGCTGCCTTCATACATCTGGTCCAGCGGCGCGCTGAGCAGGCTGATGACGCCGATACCGCCCGTGCTGTCGCGCGCAACCTTCTGGTAACAGGCCGCATGATTGCCGAGGAGATACTCCCGTTCGGCGACCACGATGGCCATGCCTTTGGGGTTCATGACGGCTCCCATGATGGCCATGGCGCCGCCACTGCTTTCCGCCATGGTGCGGCGCACCGGTTCGGAGATGCCGCCCAGGTTGCGCTGCGCGCGCGCAAGGATGGGGGCGGCGATCATCCGCAGGCGGTAGTTGTTGCCCTTGTCCATGTTGAACGTGAACAGGGCCGCTTCCCGCTCAAAATAAGGCGTCAGATTTTTTTCCACCTCCGCAAAACGGCTCTGCTCGAGCAGGAGCTGCTGGGCATAGATGTGGAGTGCCTCCCGATAGAAGGCAAAGGTCTGGGCATGGGGTTTGTTCTGCGGCTCGGCGGCCATGCGTTCAAACAGCTGCCGGCATTGCTCGGCCCGGATCTCGTCGCCCGCCTCGATGAAGCCATGGCAGAGGAAGAACACATTCGTGGTCTGCCCACCGCCCAGTGGCTTGGTTTGCACGTAATCCTGCACGGACAGCCCCGAGGCATAGAAATGCCGAGCTTCGATCATGGGGCTGAAAGACCAGGCCCGCGGGTCCGTGTTGGGTTGGGGGCCGGAGGCGCAGGAGGCGAGGAGCAGGCAGCCCAGCAGGGCGGAAGCGGCGCGCAGGAAGAACCGAAGAGGCATGCGAAAGTCTCCGAGTTTTTATCGTGAGCATTCTAGGGCCGGTCTGGGTACACCCTCTCCGACCCGCAGCGCACGCAGCGCATGGGCACAGGCACCCCGAAACCTAGCGCACCTGGGGCCTGAGCGTGCCGCGCACGAAGAGCCAGACCAGGGCGGCCGAGCCGGCGATGCCCGCCACCATGGGCAGGCCCGTGCCATCGACGAAGAGGCCCGTGAGGGCCATCACGACCGCGCCGGTGGCGAACTGCAGCGTGCCCATCAGGGCCGAGGCGGTGCCGGCCATCGGCCCGTGGTCTTCGAGCGCGAGGATGGCCGAGGTGGGGATGATGAGGCCGAGGAAGCCGTAGCCCACGAAGAGCAGGGCCAGCAGCACGGGCAGGGCCTCCAGGCCGAGCAGGAAACACAGAAGCAGCAGGGCCATGACGCCGGCGTAGCCATGGGTGGCGCTGCGGATCATGGGCTTCATGCCGAAACGCTGTCCCAGGCGGCTCGTGAGCTGGGACATGCCGATGAAGGAGGCCGCATTGGCCGCGAAGACCACGCTGTACTGGCGCGGGCTCAGGCCATAGTGCTCGATGAGCACGAAGGACGAGTTGGCGAGGTAGGCGAAGAAGCTCGCGATACCGAAGGCGCCGATGAAGACCAGGCCGAGGAAATGCCGGTCGCGCAGCAGCGTGAGGTAGCCACGGAAGGCGCCGCCCCAGCTGCTCTGCTGCCGCGCGCTGCGGGGCCGTGTTTCGGTGACGCAGAGGCTGATCAGCGCCAGGCCCACCAGGCCGGCACCGAGCATGAACCAGAAGGCGCTGCGCCAGCCCAGGGACTCGGTGAGCAGGCTGCCGGCCAGCGGCGCGAGGATAGGCGAGACGCTGAAGACCAGCATCAGCGTGGACATGAGGCGCAGGGCTTCGTGGCCGGTGTAGAGGTCGCGCACGATGGCGCGTGGCACCACGGTGCAGGCACAGGCGCCCAGGCCCTGCACGAAGCGCAGGGCGATCAGGGTCTCGATGTCGGGGGCCAGCGCGCAGCCCACGCTGCCGAGCGCGAAGAGGCCGAGGCCGAAGTACAGCGGCGGCTTGCGCCCCAGCATGTCCGAGGCGGGGCCGTAGAGGAGCTGCCCCACGCCGAGCGCGATGAAGAAGGCCATGAGGCTGCCCTGCACGGCACCGATGGGCGCCTCCAGTGCCTGGCCGATGGCGGGCAAGGCCGGCAGGTACATGTCGATGGCGAAGGGGCCGATGGCCGAGAGCAGGCCCAGGATGAGGGCGGCGCGCCAAAAGCTGGAGGTCATGGATGCAGCAAGGTCAGCAAGAGCCCCGTCTTGTGGACAGGTCGGTGCAAAGGCAGCCCGGTCAGGCCGCGTAGCCGAGGACGGCGAAAAAGTGCAGGCCGGTGCCGGCGGCGACAAAAGCGTGCCAGACCGCATGCGCGTAGCGCAGCTTGGAGTCCAGCAGGAAGAACACCACGCCCCCGGTATAGGCCAGGCCGCCGGCCACGAGCAGGGCCACGCCGGCCGTGGGCACGCGTTCCACCAGGGGCACGGCCGCGATCAGCACGATCCAGCCCATGGCGAGGTACAGGCCGGTGGACAGCCAGGGGTGCGACAGCCGGTCGAAGGCCTTGAGCGTGATGCCCAGAGCCGCCATGCCCCAGACCAGGCCAAAGAGCGTCCAGCCCCAGGGGCCGCCGAGCGCGCCCAGCGCGAAGGGCGTGTAGCTGCCGGCGATGAAGAGGTAGATGGCGCCATGGTCCAGCTTCATGAAAACGCGCTTGGCCCGGCCCGGGGGCAGGGCGTGGTAGAGCGTGGACGTCAGGTAGAGCAGGATCATGGTGGCGCCGAAGACGGCGGCGCCGACGATGTTGGCCACCTGCAGATGGCTCACCGAGACCAGCAGGAAAGGCAGGCCCGCGAGCGCGGCCAGCAGGGCCACGCCGTGGCTGATGCTGTTGGCGATCTCTTCGCCCAGGGTCTGGGGACGTTCGGTCATGCGGCCATTCTCGCACGCGTGCATGTCTGGGGTGTGAAGCGAGCCGGGCTTGCTACAGTCTGCGCCTGGTCCTGGATCCATCGACATGAGCCTGCAGTCCGTCCGCGAATTCTTTGCCTCCCGCCAGCTGGACATCCCCATCCTCGAGCTGGCCGCCAGCACCGCCACGGTGGCGCTGGCGGCCGCGGCGCATGGCGTGCCGCCGGGGCGCATTGCCAAGACCCTGGCCTTTCGCCTGGGGGACGGGCGGGTGCTGCTGCTGGTCTGCGCCGGTGATCTGCGTATCGACAACCGCAAGTTCAAGGAGGCTTTCGGCCGCGGCCGCATGCTGCCGCCGGAGGAGGTGGCAGCGCTCACGGGCCATCCGGTGGGCGGTGTCTGCCCCTTCGGCCTGGCGCAGCCGCTGCCCGTCTACCTGGACATGGCCCTGCAGTCGTACGAGGAGGTGCTGCCCGCGGCCGGCAGCACGACGAGCGCCGTGCGCCTGTCGCCCGCGCGGCTGGCCGAGATCACGGGTGGGCAGTGGGTTGACGTGTGCCAGGCTGGCGCCGACGCCTGAACATTCCCTGGGACGGCCGCGCCGGCATTGTGTCGGGGGGTGACCAGACATGCACCGTCGAGGTGCCTGCCGGCGCCCGAGGCTGGGGTTTGTCCGGATACGCATCCGCGCTGCGCACGGACCGTGCCTGTCGTTCCGGCACGGAGGGGACGATCGGTCGACATGACGCCAGGCCACGCGAAGCGCGCGCATGGGCATGGCTGCAGCCGTTGTCGTAAAACCGCTTCAGCTTCATGTCGATGAAGCGTGGCATGGGAGATGCATGCCCTAGAATCGGAAGCGACCGCAGGTACCCGAATCGTCGGGGCGCGGATCTGTTAATTCATGAAGTCCTCCGATTCCGAACTGATCGACATCGCCGATTTGCGTATCGGGCTCTACGTCGAGCTCGACCTGGGCTGGATGTCCCATCCTTTTCCCACCGGAAGCTTCAAGATCACGACGGTCAAGCAGATCGAGACCATCCGCGGTCTGGGCCTGCGGCAGGTGCGCTGGGTCCCCTCCAGAAGCGATCCGCCGTCGGACGAGGCCGTGAGCCAGCGCCCGGTCCCGGACGAGGAGGCCGCCGCCCGTGCCCTGGCGCACGAGCGCGAGCTGCGTCGCCAGCGCGCTGCCCTGATCGAGACGCAGCAGAGGAGCCTCAAGCTCTGTGAGCAGCGCTTCGGCGCAGCCCAGCAGCTGTATCGCCAGGTCCAGGAGCAGGTGCTGGAAGAGCCGCAGGCCGTGCGCGAGCGCTGCCTGGCCATGGTCAACCAGTACGTGCAGGAGATGAACTGCGACGGCGAGTCCGCGATCCGCCTGCTCTCCGAAGGGGTGGGGGAGCGCGCGGCCATGCACCCGGTGAACGTGACGGTGATGTGCCTGTTGCTGGGCCAGGCCATGAACCTGCGCGGGCCGGACCTGGTCGACCTGGGCCTGGCCTCCTTCCTGCATGACGTGGGCAAACTGCAGCTGCCGCAGCGGGTGCGCTGGTTCGAGGACGGCTTCTCGATCGAGGAATTCAAGGCCTACCAGGAGCACGTGGTCAAGAGCGTGGCCATCGGCAACCGCATGGGCCTGAGCGAAGGCGCGCTGATGGCCATTGCCCAGCACCACGAGATGATGGACGGCAGCGGTTTCCCCATGAAGCCCCCGGCCAGCGAGCTGAGCCTCGCTGCCCGCATCCTGGCCCTGGTGAACCGCTACGACAACCTCTGCAATCCCGTGCGCCTGGTCAGTGCGTTGACACCCCACGAGGCTCTGTCGCTGTTGTTCGCGCAGCACAAGGCACGTTTCGACAACCTGGTCCTCAGCGCCTTCATTCGCATGATGGGCGTGTACCCGCCGGGTTCGGTGGTGCAGCTGATCGACGGTCGCTATGCCCTGGTGGTGTCGGTCAATTCGGTGCGCCCCCTCAAGCCACGCGTGATCGTGCACGAGCCCTCCATCCCCAAGCACGAGGCGCTGATCCTGGACCTGGAGAGCCAGCCGCACATCGGCATCCGGCGCAGCCTCAAGCCGGCCAGCCTGCCGACCGATGCGCTGGATTACCTGGGGCCGCGCCAGCGCATCGCCTACTACTTCGTGAACTCGGGCCCGGCGCCTCTGGCCGACGCCGGAGATGCACGCCCGAATGAAATAGCCGCTGCAGCGCAG
>JAYNNS010000150.1:0-4865 GCA_038112835.1 Curvibacter sp.
GCCCAAGCCGGTCTGGTTCAACGTCAAGGGTTTTCCGCAGGCCACTTTCCAGTCCAGCGGTTTCAAGGCCCTGGGCGGTGGCAAGTACGAGGTGGCGGGCAAGCTCGCCATCAAGGGCCGCAGCCAGGACGTGGTGGTGCCGGTGGCGTTGACGCAAGCCGGTGGGGTGACCACGGCCGTGGGCACCTTCACCATCAAGCGTCTGGTCTTCGCCATCGGCGAGAACCAGTGGTCGGACACCTCGATGGTGGCCGATGAGGTGCAGGTCAGGTTCAAGCTCGCGCTTTCCGGCGTGGGCAAGCTCTGACATTTTTCAACCCAAAGAGGAGACAAACATGCGCAACACGACCCTGGCCCTGATCGCGGCCTCCACGTTGCTGGCTGGCGCCGCTCATGCCCAGTCCGGCGGGACCTACAAGATGGACCCCCGCCACACCTTCGTGGCTTTCGAGATCGGCCACCGCGTCGGTAACGTGGACCTGTCCACCAACCGCGGCCGCTGGGACAAGAAGGAAGGCACCGTGCAGTTCGATGCCGCCACCAAGACCGGCAAGGTCAACATGACCATCGACATGGCCTCGATCAATACCGGCACCGAGGGCTTCGACAAGCACCTGCGCAGCGCCGACTTCTTCGATGTGGAGAAGAATCCCACGGCCACCTACATCTCCGACAAGTTTGTCTTCCAGGGCGACAAGCTGGTGGAAGTGGTGGGCAACCTGACCCTGATGGGCAAGACCCATCCTGTCACGCTCAAGGCCAACCGTTTCGGCTGCACCGAGAACCCCATGATCAAGCGCGAGGTCTGCGGCGGCGACTTCGAGGCCATGCTGGATCGTAGCCTCTTCGGCGTGAGCTACGGCATCCCGCGTGGCGTGGCCAAGGACGTGCGCCTGATCATCCAGGTCGAGGCGATCAAGGAATAAGCGCTCGCGCGATGTCATCCCAACCGGCCCCTGGTGGGCCGGTTTGCTTGGGGGGCCGATGTTCAAGCGATTTGAAACCGGTCGTCAATCTGCTTCAAGAATCCGCCCCTCCGGTCTGCCTAGACTTCTTGGGTTGATGACCTTGTCATCGCCTCTCAACCCTTCATCGAGGAAGTCTTCCATGCGTCATTCCCTGCTCGCCCTGATCGCCGCCGCCACCCTGGCCGCCGGTTCCGCCCAGGCCCAGTCCGTCGCCTACGCCATCGACCCGACCCACACCTTCGTGACCTTCGAGATCGGCCATTTCGGCACCTCGACCAACCGCGGCCGCTGGGACAAGAAGGAAGGCACCGTGCAGTTCGACAAGGCCGGCAAGAGCGGCAAGGTGGAGCTGACCATCGACGTGGCCTCCATCAACACGGGCACCGCCGCTTTCGACAAGCACCTGCAGAGCGCTGATTTCTTCGACGTGGCCAAATTCCCCACAGCCAAGTTCGTCGCCGACAAATTCGTCTTCAACGGCGACAAGGTCAGCGAAGTCAGCGGCAGCCTGACCCTGCTGGGCAAGACGAATCCCGTGACCCTCAAGGCCAGCCAGTTCAACTGCTACCAGAACCCCATGCTCAAGCGCGAGGTCTGCGGCGGCGACTTCGAGACCACGATCGACCGCACGGCCTATGGCATGAACTACGGCATCCAGTGGGGCTTCCCCAAGGACGTGCGCCTGGTGGTGCAGGTCGAGGCCGTGAAGCAGTAAGCGACACCGTTCCCCCGAAACCCCCACGGGTTTCAACAGCAGCCGGCCTGGCAACAGGCCGGCTTTTTTCATGCGCGCTCGCTATGATGGCCCCCTTGCCCGTCGTCATGGGCACAGGGAGTTGCCATGTCCTATCTGTTGATGATGGTCGAACCCGTCGGCCAGCGCCGCACCCGCAGCGAAGCCGAAGGCCGCGAGGTCTATGGCCGCATGCTCCAGTTTGCCGAGACCCTGCGTGCGCGTGGCCAGCTGCTGGCCGTCGAATCCCTGGCCTCCCAGGAGCACGCCACGCGCGTGCAGGTGCGCGCGGGCCACGCCAGCCTGACCGACGGCCCCTTTGCCGAGGCCAAGGAAATGGTGGGCGGATTTTTCCTGGTCAATTGCAAGACCCTCGAGGACGAGCTGCAGCTCGAACGCCAGTGCCCGGCCGCCGAATGGTGCACGGTGGAGGTGCGCGAGACCGCGCCCTGTTACGAAAACTGAGCGTTCACCCGCTCTGCGTCCGCCCAAAATTTCGGGCGTCCCCTGTCGAAATCGTGTCGGCAGCTTCGTCGTGCTGGTATCGGCCGGATGCACCGGCCCTTGCCAGGAGGCAGGAGAGCGATATGCGCTACATGATCATCGTGAAGGCCACGCCACAGTCCGAGAGCGGTGTGTTGCCGCCCCATGCGAACGAGCTGTTCGCCGCTATGGGCCAATTCCACGAGGCGCTGGCCCAGGCCGGCGTGCTGCTCGACGCCAGCGGCCTGGCGCCCAGCGCGCAAGGCTGGCGTATCCGTTACGAAGGGGCCCGCCGCAGGGTCATCGACGGGCCTTTTACCGAAAGCAAGGAGCTGATCGCGGGTTACACGCTGATCCAGGTGCGCAGCCGCGAGGAGGCGCTGGAATGGGCCCTGCGCTACCCCAACCCCGTGGGCGAGGGCATGGCGGCCGAGACCGAGGTGCGCCGTCTCTACGAGATGGAAGAATTCGCCGACCTGATGCCGGCCGCCTGAAGGAGAACGAGCATGCTCAGGAACATCCTTCTCGTGGCCGCCGTGCTGCTGGCCGGCCTGCTGCTCTGGCCCTTCACCCCGCCCGACACTTTCACTGTGCAGCGCAGCCGCCAGATCCAGGCGTCGTCCGATCAGGTGCACGCGCTGATCCACGACCTGCGCGCCTTCAACCGTTGGAATCCCTACGACAGGAAGGACCCGGCCCTGCAGTCCAGCTACAGCGGCCCGGCCGCCGGACCGGGCGCACGCTACGCCTTCAAGGGCAACAGCGAGGTGGGCGAGGGCAGCCTCACCATCACCGCCAGCACACCGCAGCAGGTGGGCATGCGCCTGGACATGCGCGCGCCCATGGAGGCGCACAACGACATCACCTTCACGCGGACCCCCAAGGCCGGAGGTACCGAGGTGACTTGGGCCATGCGTGGCCACTGCCCCTACATCGCCAGACGCATGGGTCTGTTTTTCGACATGGACTGGGGCCTGTCTGCTCTGATTTTTCAAGTGCGAACAGAGCGCAAAGGGCGCCCATCGAGGCCCGCGACGACGCCCAGGCCGGCAGCCTGGGCTGGGAGTGGAACGAGGAGTGGCGCCCTTTGCGCCCTGTTCCCTCCGGGTTGCGGCCAAAAAAGCCATGCGGGGTGTTGCGCGGACTTGCCGGGGGCTACCCCGGCGGCGTCCACGCGCCTACCGCATGACTTTTTTGATCCGCAACGCATCTTGAAAAATCAGAGCAGACAGGCCCAACGATCGGCAGGGATTTTGGAGCTGGCCTTGCAACCCTGCAACCACTGGCCGAACGCGGCTGAACACCGGAGGACATCATGAACCGTCAGATCTACGTCAACCTGCCCGTGCGCGACCTGGAGCGCTCCAAGACCTTCTTCGCCGCCCTCGGCTACGGCTTCAACCCGCAGTTCACCGACGAGAAGGCCGCCTGCATGGTCGTGGGCGAGAACATCTACGTCATGCTGCTGAGCCAGCCGTTTTTCGCCGGCTTCACGGCCAAGCCCGTAGTGGATGCCCGTGAGGGCACCGAGGTGCTGGTCTGCCTGTCCTGCGAGAGCCGCGACGAGGTGGATGCCATGGTCAAGAAGGCCTGGGCCGCGGGCGGTAGCGTGCCACGCCCGGCCGTGGACCACGGCTTCATGTACCAGCACGGCTTCGAGGACCCGGACGGCCACCTCTGGGAGCTGGCCTGGATGGACGAGGCCGCCTTTGCCGCCCAGACCGCTGCCGCCGATTGAAGCCCTCGCATGCACAGCGCCACCCATGACACCATTGCCGCCGTCTGGCGCATCGAGTCGGCGCGCGTCGTCGCGGCGGTGGCGCGCATGCTGCGCGACATCGGCCAGGCCGAGGAGGTGGCGCAGGATGCGCTGGTGGCCGCGCTCGAGCACTGGCCGCGCGAGGGCCTGCCCGACAAGCCCGGGGCCTGGCTCATGACCACGGCCAAGCACCGCGCGCTGGACCTGCTGCGCCGTCACAAGGTGCAGGGCCAGGTGCTGGAACAGGTGGGTCTGGACCTGGAGGCCCAGGAGGCGCTGGTGGTTCCCGACATCAGCGAAGGTATCGACGCACGGCGCGCCGACGCCATCGGCGACGACATGCTGCGCCTGATCTTCACGGCCTGTCACCCGGTGCTGGTGCCCGAGCAGCGCGCCGCGCTCACGCTCAAGCTCATTGCCGGCCTGAGCACGCACGAGATCGCGCGTGCCTTCCTGGTCAGCGAGGCCACGCTGGCGCAGCGCATCGTACGCGCCAAGCGTACCTTGAGCGAGGCGAAGGTGCCCTACGAACTGCCGCGCGGCGAGGCCCTGGGCGAGCGCCTGGCCTCGGTGCTGGAAGTGGTCTACCTGGTCTTCAACGAGGGCTACACCGCCACCGCGGGCGAGGACTGGATGCGCCCGGCCCTGGTGGAAGAGGCCTTGCGCCTGGGACGCATGCTGGCCGCGCTGGCGCCTACCGAACCCGAGGTGCTGGGCCTGCAGGCCCTCATGGAGCTGCAGGCTTCGCGCATCGCAGCGCGCACCGATGCCCAGGGCCGCCCCGTGCTGCTGCTCGACCAGAACCGTGCGCTGCGTCTGCGTGCCTTCGTCGTCGAAGGACAGCGAGCCGCGCCGATTGGCGATCGTGCCATCGTCGACGATGGTCACGCCCTTGGCCATCACTTGTTCCCCGATGCGGCCG
>JAYNNS010000150.1:4875-7092 GCA_038112835.1 Curvibacter sp.
GGGCTGTGCTGCTGCTGGACCAGAACCGAGCGCAATGGGATCCCCTGCTGATCCGCCGCGGCCTGGACGCTCTGGCGCGCGCCGAGGTCCTGTGCACGCAGCACGGTGAGGCGCTGGGACCTTATGCCTTGCAGGCCGCCATCGCCGCCTGCCATGCGCGCGCAGCCCAGGCCGCGCAGACCGACTGGACCCGCATCGCCGCGCTCTACGAGGCCCTGGCGCAGGCCACGCCTTCGCCCGTGGTCGAGCTCAACCGCGCCGTGGCCGTGGCCATGGCCTACGGGCCGGCCGCGGGCCTGGCCATCCTCGACACCCTGCGCGACGAAAAGGCCCAGCAGGCCTAACAGTGGCTGCACAGCGTGCGCGGCGACCTGCTGCACAGGCTGGGTCGGCAGGCCGAGGCGCGGGCCGAGTTCGAGAGCGCCCCCGCGCACCCGCAGAACCAGCGCGAACGCGATCCGCTCCTGGCCCGCGCACAGGCCTGTGGCGGCTGAGATATCTTTTCATCCACGGCACCAGGAGGATCACCATGAACAATCCCGTCGGCTGGTTCGAAATTTATGTCGACCATATGGCGCGCGCCCAGGCCTTCTACCAGGGCTTGCTGAACGTGACGCTCACGCGGCTGGAGAGTCCGGACGGCAGCAGCGCAATCGAGATGTGGGCCTTCCCCATGCAGGACGGTAGCTACGGTGCCTCCGGCACGCTGGCCCGAATGCCCGGCATGTCTGCCGGCGGCAACAGCACCCTGGTCTATTTCAGCTGCGCGGACTGCGCCGTCGAGGCCGCGCGCGCGGTGCCGCATGGCGGCCGGCTCGAGCAGGGCAAGACCTCGCTCGGGCCCTATGGCTACATGGCCCTGGTGATCGACACCGAGGGCAACCGCATCGGCCTGCATTCCATGAGCTAGTCTGAGGGCGCCTGAGTGCGTTCTCAGGGATAAGCGTGGAAAAATTGACACATATCAAGAAAACAACAAAGCCTTTCGTGCGTCCGTTGACGGTCTCCCAAGCCCTGCCGATACTGAGTTATCGAACATTCCCCGGCAGCGTCTTGCTGGAAACACGGAGTTGCGTATGCGCACCAATCTTCCGGTCAGTAACAACGAGTATCCCTTTCCGGCCGGCGAGACCCTGGTCTCGACCACCGACACCAAGGGCCGCATCACCTATTGCAATCCGCGTTTCATCGAGGTCAGCGGCTACAGCAAGGAAGAACTGCTGGGCCAGCCGCACAACCTGATCCGCCACCCGGACATGCCCGAGGAGGCATTTCGTGACATGTGGGCCACCATCCAGGCGGGCAAGCCCTGGTCGGCGCCGGTGAAGAACCGGCGCAAGAACGGCGACTACTACTGGGTCATGGCCAATGCCACGCCGCTGATGCAGAACGGCCAGCCCGTGGGCTATATGTCCGTGCGCACCGAAGCCACGCGCGAGCAGGTCCGCGCGGCCGAAGCGCTGTACGCCGGTATGCGCGAAGACCAGGCGGCGGGCCGCCAGCGCGTCGCCCTGCGCCATGGCGAGGTGATCAGCCTCGGCCTGGGTGGGCGCCTCGCGCGGGCGCTGAGCCTGGGCATCGAGGGTCGGTTGCTGCTCGTGCTGCTGGCACTGTCGCTGGCCGGCTACGGCCTGCAGCAGATCGTACCGGGCCTGCTGGCGCTGCTGGCCCTGGTGCCCTTGGTGCTGCTGGCCTGGTGGTACCAGACGCGGCTGGTGGTGCGCCCGCTCGATGAACTCATCACCGCGGCCAACCGCATGGCGGCCGGCGACCTGACTGAGCGCGTGGCGCACGACCGCAACGACAAGCTCGGCGAACTGCAGCAGGCCCTGAGCCAGCTCGCGGTCAACCTCATGTCCATCGTGCGCGATGCGCGCGAGGAAAGCGGCCACATGCTGGTCGGCACGCGCGAGATCGCCCAGGGCAATCACGACCTGTCGGCGCGCACCGAGGCGCAGGCCAGCAACCTGGAGCAGACCGCGGCCTCGCTGGAGGAGATCACGGGCACGGTGCGCAGCACGGCCGATTCGGCGCGGCATGCCACCGAGCTCACCCGCGAAGTCAGCGACATGGCCGAGCGCAGCCGCCAGGCCGTGGACGCCGTGGGCCGCACCATGCGCGAGATCGAGAGCTCGTCCGCACGCATCGGCGAGATCACCCAGGTGATCGACGGCATCGCCTTCCAGACCAACATCCTGGCGCTCAACGCCGCGGTGG
>JAYNNS010000151.1:0-2462 GCA_038112835.1 Curvibacter sp.
GCCAGCGCGACGACAGCGTGACGCGGCTGTGGATGCGCGATGCGCCGCCCCGCCCACTGGACTTCTGCTCGCTGCTGGCACTGTCGGACATCTTCTACCCGCGCGTCTGGCTCAAGCGTGCCACGCGCGTGCCCGCGGGCACCGTGTCCCTCACCACCTATTTCCATGCCGGCGACCCCGAGCTGCGCGCGACCGGCAGCGGCTACCTGCTGGGCCAGGCGCGTGGCCAGGAATTCCGTAACGGTTTCTTCGACCAATCGGCCCAGCTCTGGAACGAGGCCGGCACCCTGCTGTGCACCTCGCACCAGATCGTCTACTTCAAGGAATGAGATCCACCATGAGCGACACCTCGTCAAATATTCTGGTTCATCGCGAAGCCGGTGTCTGCACCCTGAGCTTCAACCGCGTCGAGCGCAAGAACTCCATCACGGCCGCCATGTACGCGGCCCTGGCCGACGCCGTGAGCGCCGCCGCCGCTGATCCGGCCGTGCGCGTGCTGGTCTTCCAGGGGCACGAGACGGTGTTTTCGGCCGGCAACGACATCGGCGACTTCCTCCATGCGCCGCCGGCCGACCCAGAGGCGCCGGTCTGGCGCTTCATGCGCGCGCTGGCGGGTTTTCCCAAGCCTGTGATCGCCGCGGTCAGCGGCCCGGCCGTGGGCATCGGTACCACCATGCTCTTCCACTGCGACCTGGTCTACGCCGGCGACAACGCGGCCTTCTCCATGCCCTTCGTGAACCTGGGCCTGTGCCCCGAGTTCGCCGCCAGCCTGCTGGTGCCGCAGATGTTCGGCTACCACCGCGCCGCCGAGGCCCTGCTGCTGGGCGAACCCTTCATGGCCGAGGCCGCGCTCGAGGCTGGCCTGGTCAACCGCGTGCTGCCGCCCACCGAGGCCAATGCCTATGCGCAGGCGCAGGCGCGCAAGCTCGCGGCCAAGCCCCTGTCCTCCCTGGTCGAGACCAAGCGCCTGATGAAGAAGGCTGGCGCGGCGCAGGTGATGGCGCAGATGGGCGAGGAGGGCGCGAGCTTCGGCCGCATGCTGCGCGAACCTGCGGCGCGCGAGGCTTTCGGGGCCTTCATGGAAAAACGCAAACCGGATTTCTCCAAACTATGAAAACGAAATACGGTTCCCGCAGGGCAAGTCCTTCAGGACTTGGGCGTTTTCGCCAGAAGCGCAAGCCGGACTTCTCCAAGGTCTGATGAAAAACACTGCGCCTTTCCCGGCGACCGGCTTCGAGCCCGAGTTCATCGCGGCGCTCAAGGACATCTTCGAGGACAAGATCGCCTTCAATCGCGTGCTGGGGCTGGAGATCACCCAGATCGCACCCGAGCGCGTGACGGCCTGCATCGCCATGAAGCCCGAACTCATCGGGCACTATGGCCACCAGCGCATCCACGGCGGCGTGATCAGCGCCGGGCTGGACGCCATGGGCGGCTTGGCGGTGATGGCGGCCATCGGGGCGCGCCACATGGACGAGGCGCCGCTGCAGCGCCTGCAGCGTTTCGCCAAGCTGGGCACGATCGACCTGCGGGTGGACTACCTGCGCCCGGGTGTCGGGGACGCCTTCGGGCTGCGTGCCGAGGTGCTGCGCCTGGGCTCGCGTGTGGCCTCCACGCGCATGGAATTCCTGGGCGTCGACGGCACCCTGCTGTCGACCGCAGCGGCGGCCTACATCGTGTCGTGATCAGCTGGTGATCGTCGGCCGGTGCGGCACTTCGCGCGGCTGGCCACGCTCGTCGATGGCCACGTAGGTCAGGGTGGCCTCGGTCACCTTGACGAACTGCCCCTGGGCCTGGAAGCGTTCGGCATAGACCTCGACCTTGACCGTCATGGAGGTGCGGCCCACGCGTGTGAGCTTGGAGTAGAAGGACAGGATGTCGCCCACGCGCACCGGCTGCTTGAAGATGAACTCGTTCACGGCCACCGTGGCCATGCGCCCGCCCGCATAGCGCGCGGGGATCACCGAACCGGCCAGGTCGACCTGGGCCATGACCCAGCCGCCGAAGATGTCCCCGTTGGCGTTGCAGTCGGCCGGCATGGGAATGACCTTGAGCACCAGCTCCTCGTCGGAGGGGGGAATGGCAGGACCGGCGGCAGGTGTGGCGGACATGGGGGACAATCGCAAAAAACAAACACAGCGGATTGTCGCACTCATGCGTGGCCGTGGCGAACGCCTTCCCTTAGCCGGTACCGTGGCGCCCGCCGGCGCGCAGACCCTGTCGCAACCCCGCTCGGACTGGGCCACGCTGCGACGGCTCTTCCCCTACCTTTGGCGCTACAAGTGGCGCGTGATCGCCGCGCTGGCCTTCATGGTCGGCGCCAAGCTGGCCAATGTGGGCGTGCCCCTCTTGCTCAAAGACTTGGTGGACACCTTGGCCCCGAAAGCGGGCGGCGCGCAGGCCCTGCTGGTCGTGCCGGTGGGCCTGCTGGTGGCCTATGGGCTGTTGCGCCTGTCGACCTC
>JAYNNS010000151.1:2472-7055 GCA_038112835.1 Curvibacter sp.
GGCCAACGTCGGTGTGCCCGTGCTGCTCAAGGAGCTGGTGGACCGCATGGACACGCGCCCGGCCGACGCGCTCTGGCTGGTGCCGGCGGCCCTGCTGCTGGCCTACGGCGCCCTGCGCTTCCTGACCTCGCTGTTCACCGAGCTGCGCGAACTGGTCTTCGCCAAGGCCACCGAGGGCGCGGCGCGCACCATCTCGCTGCAGGTCTTTCGCCATCTGCACGCCCTGAGCCTGCGTTTCCACCTGGAGCGCCAGACCGGCGGCATGACGCGCGACATCGAGCGCGGCACGCGCGCCGTGCACTCGCTGATCTCGTACTCGCTCTACAGCATCGTGCCCACGCTGATCGAGTTCGCGCTCGTGCTGGGCCTGCTGGCGATCAAGTTCGACCTGATGTTCGTCTGGATCACGCTGGCGGCGCTGGTGAGTTACATCGCCTTCACCGTCACCGTCACCGAGTGGCGCACGCGCTTTCGCCGCCGCATGAACGAGCTCGATTCCACGGCGCACAGCCGCGCCGTCGATTCGCTGCTCAACTACGAGACTGTCAAGTATTTCAACAACGAGGAGTTCGAGGCGCAGCGCTACGACGAGAACCTCGAGAAGTACCGGCGCGCGGCCATCAAGAGCCAGGCCTCGCTGAGCCTGCTCAATACCGGCCAGCAGCTCATCATCGCCGCGGGACTGGTGGCCATGCTCTGGCGCGCCACGCAGGGCGTGGTCGACGGCCGCATGACCCTGGGTGACCTGGTGATGGTCAACGCGCTGATGATCCAGCTCTACATCCCGCTGGGCTTCCTGGGCGTGCTCTACCGCGAGATCAAGCAGAGCCTGACCGACATCGACAAGATGTTCACCCTGCTGGAGCGCGAGCGCGAAGTGGCCGATCTGCCGGGTGCACCCGCGCTGCAGCTGCCGCCGGGCACTGCCGCTGTGAGGTTCGAGCACGTGAGCTTCGCCTACGACCCGGCGCGTCCCATCCTGCACGATGTGAACTTCGAGATTCCGGCTGGCAAGACCGTGGCCGTGGTCGGCCCCTCGGGCGCGGGCAAGTCCACGCTGGCGCGCCTGCTCTACCGCTTCTATGACGTCAGCGGCGGACGCATCGAGATCGCGGGCCAGGACATCCGCAGCGTCACCCAGGCCAGCGTACGGCAGGCCATCGGCATCGTGCCGCAGGACACGGTGCTGTTCAACGACACGGTGGAATACAACATCGCCTACGGCCGTCCGGGCGCCAGCCGGTCCGAGGTGGAGGAGGCCGCCCGCGCGGCGCACATCCATGCCTTCATCGCCAGTACACCCGCAGGCTACGACACCCTGGTGGGCGAGCGCGGGCTCAAGCTCTCGGGCGGCGAGAAGCAGCGCGTGGCGATCGCGCGCACCCTGCTCAAGAACCCGCCCATCCTGATCTTCGACGAGGCCACCTCGGCGCTGGACTCGGCCAACGAGCGCGCCATCCAGGCCGAGCTGCGCAGCGTGGCCCGGGGCAAGACCGCGCTGGTGATCGCGCACCGCCTGTCCACCGTGGTCGACGCGCACGAGATCCTGGTCATGGAGGCCGGGCGCATCGTCGAGCGTGGTGCCCACGCCGAGCTGCTGGCACGCGGCGCGGCCTATGCCCGCATGTGGGCGCTGCAGCAAAAATCGGATTAGGGTCACCGCGCTGGCGCCGCGCCTTCTTCTTGGCAGGGGAAGTCCCCAGGGGTATGGCGCACATCTCGGGTATGCTGTTTCGCAAACAAGAGCGCCGGACGGGCACCGGGGCACAAGCCGGAACAGCACGTTGAAGATCACCGACATTCTGCTGGGGGCAACGGAGACAGGCATCTGGCGCGTGCGTGCGGGCATGACGCTGCTCACCGTCGGCCTGTACCTGCTGTTCGCGCTGCTGCAGCATGCCGAGGTGCTGCTGGGCTTCATCGATCCGCGGGCCTCGGCCTGGCTGCTGAGCTACTGCCTCGGCGGTTCGCTGTGCTTCTATGGCTTGATCCGCAGCCGCCTGAGTGAGCGGCTGTGGGCGGCCGATCCTTCGCTGACCCTGTGGCAGACCCTGCACGGCGTGCTCGGCACGGTCTGGGGCTATGCCATCACCGGTCCCGCGCGCGGGGCCCTGCTGGCCATCCTGGTGCTGATCCTCGCCTACGGCATGTTCAGCCTGACCGTGAGCCAGGCGCGCCTGCTGGCCGCCATCTCGCTGGCCGGCCTGGCTGCGGTCATGGCCTGGCAGAGCCATCACGATCCGCTGCGCTACCCGGGCCAGGTCGAGGTGTTGCACCTGGCCTTCAGCCTGATCGTGCTGCTGGGCATCTCGGCGCTGTCGGTGCGCATGGGGGCGCTGCGCCAGCGCCTGCACGAGCAGAAGGCCGAGCTGGAGGCCTCGCTGGTGCAGATCCGGCAGCTGGCCACGCAGGACGAACTCACGGGCCTGGTCAACCGGCGCCACATGGGCGAGCTGCTGGCGGCCGAGCAGGCGCGCCAGCAGCGCAGCGCAGAGGTCATGAGCCTGGTGCTGCTGGACCTGGACCACTTCAAGCGCATCAACGACAGCTATGGCCACCAGGCCGGCGACACGGCCCTGCGCGCCTTCGCCGCGGCCGTGCAGCCCAGCCTGCGCAGCTCGGACGTCCTGGCGCGCTGGGGCGGCGAGGAGTTCCTGCTGATGCTGCCGGCCACCGGCCCGGCCGAGGCGCTGCGCTGCGTCGAGCGCATGCGCGAGAGCCTGGCCCGCGTGTCGCTGGCGGAGATCGCGCCCGACTTCACGCTGACCTTCTCCGCCGGCCTGGCGGCCTGCGAGGCGGGGCAGCCCGTGGACGCGGTGATCGAGCAGGCCGACCAGGCGCTCTACCGTGCCAAGCAGACCGGGCGCGACTGCACGGTCACGGCCTGAGGCCTGCGCATAATCATCGCCATGGAGACCAAGTGGCTGGAAGACTTCGTGAGCCTGGCCGAGACGCGCAGCTTCAGCCGCTCGGCCCAGCTGCGCCATGTCACGCAGCCGGCCTTCTCGCGCCGCATCCAGTCGCTGGAGGCCTGGGCCGGCACCGACCTGGTGGACCGCAGCGCCTATCCCACCCGGCTCACGCCCGCCGGTGAAACCCTCTACGGCCAGGCGCTGGAACTGCTCGAGGCCCTGCAGCATACGCGCGCCATGCTGCGCAGCCACACGGCGGCCGGCGAGGACGTGATCGAGTTCGCCGTGCCGCACACCCTGGCCTTCACCTTCTTCCCGGCCTGGGTCTCGACCCTGCGCGAACGCTTCGGGCCGTTCAAGAGCCGGCTGATCGCGCTCAACGTGCATGACGCCGTCACCCGCCTGACCGAGGGCAGCTGCGACCTGCTGCTGGCCTACCACCACGCGGCCCATCCCTTCCCGCTCGACGCCGAGCGCTACGAGATGGTGAGTCTGGGGCAGGAGAGCATCGCGCCCTGCTGCCGTCCCGACGCCCAGGGCCAGCCCCTGTACCCGCTGCCCGGACGGCCGGAGCAGCCCTTGCCCGATCTCGGGTATGCGCCCGGCGCCTACCTGGGGCAGCTGGTGGACTTCATGCTCAAGCAGGCGGGCACGGCTGTCCACCTGGACCGCGTCTACGAGACCGACATGGCCGAGGGCCTCAAGGCCATGGCGCTCGAGGGCCATGGCCTGGCCTTTCTGCCCCACAGTGCCGTGCGCCACGAGCTGCGCGCCGGCCGGCTGGTGGCCGCGGCCCCGGCGGCCCTGGCCGGTCTGCAGATCACGATGGACATGCGTCTGTACCGGGAGAAACCCCAGGGCCGGCAGCAGCCCAAGCGCACGGCCCAGGCGCTCTGGGGCTTCCTCGCGGCTGCGGCGGCTGCGGGCTAATCCTGTCTTGCCAAAACGACGGCCGGCGTTCTTTAATGTCCCTACAGTGCCGGTCCCGGCACAGGTTTTGCTGGATACTCGCGGTCTGTCTTTCACCTCATACAAGGAGCAACGCATGAAGAAGCATCTGCTGGCCCTCGCGCTCGCCGCCCTCGCCGTGGGCGCCCAGGCCGACACCCTGGCCAAGGTCAAGGCCTCGGGCAGCATCACCATGGGCGTGCGTGACTCGTCGGGCGCCCTGTCCTACACCCTGGGCGATGGCAAGTACGCCGGCTTCCACGTCGAGCTGTGCCAGCGCATCATCGCCAACGTGGAAAAGGCCGTGGGCCGCAAGCTCGACGTGAAGTACCAGTCGGTCACCTCGCAGAACCGCATCCCGCTGACGCAGAACGGCACCGTGGACATCGAGTGCGGCTCCACCACCAACAACGCCACGCGCCAGAAGGACGTGGCCTTTGCCGTGACCACCTACGTCGAGGAAGTGCGCATCGCCGTCAAGGCCAACTCGGGCATCACCTCGATCAACCAGCTCAACGGCAAGAACGTGGCCACCACCACCGGCACCACCTCGGTGCAGACCTTGCGCCGCAACGAGCGTGCCCAGGGCATCGACTTCAAGGAGATCTACGGCAAGGACCACGCCGACAGCTTCCTGCTGCTCGAGTCCGGCCGTGCCGATGCCTTCGTGATGGACGGCTCCATCCTGGCCGGCAACATTGCCAACGCCAAGAACCCGGCCGA
>JAYNNS010000152.1:0-5051 GCA_038112835.1 Curvibacter sp.
CCCGAGAGTGTCTGTCGCCGGCTTAGTAATTGCTATTAGTGTTAACACGCCCTAGCAAGGGCGCTCCCAGCAGGCCGCTGATCAGGCTCAGCGGCAGGATGCCTTTGAGCAGTAGCCGGCGGTAATGCTGCATGGTCTGAAGGCGAAGATCAAAAATTTGGTCATGCTTCAGCAACAGGCAGGCAACGAGTAGGCCAGCAGTCTGGGCCGCGCTTACGCCCGCGGCAAGTGGTAAGGGATGGGCAAGAAGGAGATGAGCCAGAAAGCTGCCGGCGAAAATTCCCCGTGCGTACTGGCATCCCCCGATGAGCATCATCGCCAGTCCCCAGCCGACGGCAGGATGAAAAAGACTGACAATGCCTTCCGGGGGGATGTATAGAACGGCGAGGATAGTCAGCAGTGCATAAATAATGCCTACACAAAGCTGGCGCAACAGCATCGGATAGCCGGTGTGTTTGGACGCGTCGGAGCGATGTGTAAACATGGGATGGGATCTGAGGCGTGTAGGAGGCAGATCAGTCTAACCTCATGGGCAATGGTGCCACCTGTGGTGGAAGGGACGACTGCCAGTGCCGAGTCCGCCGATTTCGGCCGATGGCCGAAGGACCTTGCATCCGGTGCTTGCCGTATCACGATCCGGATGGATTCAAGCGTCGTCACTGCTGTATTCGCGCCGCGTACGCGAGACCGAGGCTTCCACACGCGTCAACCAGTCCCGCAGGGGGCGCTCCATGTCCGGATCGAGATCCCCGCGCCAGTGGCGTTGCACCTGGCGCGCGAGTGCACGCAGTTGCCAGGCCGCCTCGCTGGCCAGCAGGCTGAGTTCGGTCTGCAGGTGCGGATCCAGGGTGTCCTGGCCCAGTTGCTGCAGCTGCTCGGGTGCGGCGCCCACACGCGCCAGCGTGCGGGAGAGTTGGCTCGCCTGGGCCGCGAGGGGCAGCAGGAATTTCTTGCGTTCCTGCGGCAGGCTGGAAGCCGCGATACTTTCCTCGGGCCAGGCGCTGAGCGCCTGTTCGATTTCGAGCAGGCAGCCGATGGGGTCGTCCAGTGGCGCGATGGCCAGAGCCGTCACGACCTCGTCCTGCGGACGCAACAGGGCGACGATGCGCTCGATGCAGGCCGGATCGTAGCGGTGCGTGTTCATGCGTAGCAGGATGGACAGCCGCGTTTCCGGAATCTCGCGGCCCTGCGTGAAGGCGCCCGCCACCAGCTCGGTGAGGGCCATGATGCGGCCGCAGGGGCTGATCTGCAGTCCGGTCAGTTGCTGCGGATAACCCGAGCCATCGAGGAATTCATGATGTTCCAGGATGGCCTGCGCGACCTCGCGCGGATACTCCTTGTGCCGTTCCACGAGCGCCGAGGACACCAGCGGATGCGAGGCCAGCTGGCGCTGCTGCGGCGGGTCGATCTCGCTCGTCGGCTCCAGTAGCCGCGGATCCAGGTGCAGCATCCCCAGGTCGTGCAGCAGCCCGGTGGCTGCGGCCACGCGCAGCTGGGCCCGTGGCAGGCCGCTGACCAGGGCCAGCCAGGTCGCGGTGAGCGTGGTCGTGAGCAGGTGCTGGTAGAGCGCGGGTCGCATCTCGTGCGCCATGGTCAGCTGGAAAGCGATCGGGTCGGGCAGCTGGATGCGTTCGACGACATCGAGCACTACTTCCCGGATCTCGCGCGTCTCGAGCATGCGGGCGAAGAACGGGGCTTGCGCCGCGATGGCCTCGATGCCGCGGCGCAGGCCATGGCCGTTGATCGTGGGCAGGCTGGAGACCGAATCCTCCAGCGGCACGGCCAGCCGGTGCTCCATCAGGCGCTCGTACAGCCCGGGATGCACGGCCACCCCCTGCTCGAGGATCTTGATGCCCTTGGTGTTGTAGATGGGTTGGGTCGTCACCACCTGGCGCAGGCTGCCGAGCTCGAGCACGGCGCGGGTGAAGTGCTGGGTGTCCGTCTGCATGGTGAACCTCTGGTCGTCCAAGGATACTAGCGGTGGTAGACGCCCGGGGAGGACCGGCGCTCATGGACAATACCGACATGGATCGAGAAAACGACAAAAAATCCGCATTTCCTGCCCAGGCCCTACAGATCGAATCCCTGGACATCGAGGCCCAGGGCATTGCCCACCGGCCCGATGGCAAGGTGGTCTTCGTCGAGGGGGCGCTGCCTTTCGAGGTGGTCAGTGCCAGCGTGTACCGCAAGAAGAACAACTGGGAGGCGGCCACCGTCACGGACATCCACCGCGAGTCCTCGCAGCGCGTGCGTCCCGCCTGCCCGCATTTCGGCCTGCATGCCGGGGCCTGCGGCGGCTGCAAGATGCAGCATCTGCATCCCGTGGCCCAGGTGGCGGTGAAGCAGCGCGTGCTGGAAGACAACCTCTGGCATCTGGGCAAGGTCAAGGCGCAGACCGTGCTGCGGCCCATCGAGGGGCCGGCCTGGGGCTATCGCTACCGCGCACGCCTGTCGGTGCGTCATGTGCACAAGAAGGGTACGGTGCTGGTGGGGTTCCATGAGCGCAAGAGCCGCTATGTCGCCGACATGCAGAGCTGCCCCGTGCTGCCGCCGCATGTGGACGCCATGCTCATGCCCTTGCGGGCGCTGATCGCGTCCATGGATGCCATCGAAACCTGCCCGCAGATCGAGCTGGCCTGCGGTGATGCGGTGACCGCGCTGGTGCTGCGCCATCTGGAGCCGCTGAGTGCCGGTGATCTGGACAAGCTGCGCGCCTTCGCGCAGGCCCATCCCGGCGTGCAGTGGTGGCTGCAGCCCAAGGGGCCGGACACCGTGCACCTGCTCGATCCCGAGGGCGCCCCCCCACTGGCCTACGGCCTGCCCGAGTTCGGCATCACCATGCCCTTCAAACCGACGGATTTCACCCAGGTCAATCCGCACATCAACCGCGTGCTGGTCACGCGCGCGCTGCGCCTGCTGGAGGTGCAGCGTCACGAGCGCGTGATCGACTGGTTCTGCGGCCTGGGCAATTTCACGCTGCCGCTGGCCACGCAGGCGCGCGAGGTGCTGGGCATCGAGGGCAGCGAGGCGCTGGTGGCCCGCTCACGCGAGAACCTGCAACACAACCAGGCCCTGCGTCCTGCAGGCCAGGCGCTGGCACCGACCGGCTTCGTCGCGCGCAACCTCTTCGAGATGACGCCCGAGCTGCTGCTGCGCGACGGCGTGGCCGACAAGTGGCTGGTCGATCCACCGCGTGAGGGGGCCTTCGCGCTGGCCAAGACCCTGGCCGACCTGCACCAGCAGCGCGTGCACCCGGCCGAGCATCCGGCGACGCCGGGCGCGCAGGACTGGGCGCCGCCGCGGCGCATCGTCTACGTGAGCTGCAATCCGGCCACGCTGGCGCGCGACGCGGGCCTGCTGGTGCACCAGGCGGGTTACCGCTGCACGGCGGCGGGGGTGGTGAACATGTTCCCCCATACCGCGCACGTGGAAAGCATCGCCGTTTTTGATCTGGATGCTTCTGTGCAGGGGGGAGCAGCCCTGTGAGCGCCAGCGGGAGCGCCGCGGTGCTCCCGCAGCGGGCCTGGGGGGTCCGCCCGCGGCCTCAGGAGGATTTCTTGCCGGAGGAGGCGGGCTTCTTGCCGTCGTCGGCCTTGGGGTTGCCGGCGGTTTCCCGCTCGCTGTCGGGCGAGGGCGTGGCCTGGCCCTCGATCTTGTTCTCGCGCATGTACTGGTCCATCTCGCGCCAGCCGTCGAAGATGGCGGTCTTCAGGGCCTTGGGATTGAGCTGGTAGCACTCCTCGATGCCGCGCAGGGCGTAGCGGCAGGCCCCGCCGATGGCCTTGCCTTCGGCCTCACGCATGGCGATGCGCGGGTCCGGTCCCAGCCCGGGGATGTCGCAGGCGGCCAGCAGCAGGGCGGAGCAGGCGATGAGCAGGCGGGGGTTCATGGCGTGTACGGGCATGGCTTACTGGACTTATCGGCCGATCAGGCGCCAGCTTGAGCCGTCAAAGCAAAGGCCCCGTGACGGGGCCTTTGCAACCGGGTACCCAGGCGGCCGTTTATTCGCGCTCGCCGCCGAAGATGCCCAGCAGGGCCAGCAGGCTCTGGAACACGTTGACGATGTCCAGGTACAGGGCCAGGGTGGCGCTGATGTAGTTGGTCTCGCCGCCGTCGATGATGCGCTTGATGTCGTAGAGCATGAAGGCGCTGAAGACGCCGATGGCGAGCATGGAGAGCACCATCATGCCGGCCGTGGACTGCACGAAGACGTTGATGATGCCTCCGACCAGGATCACGACGGCGCCAACCATCAGCCACTTGCCCATGCCCGAGAGGTCGCGCTTGATCACGGTGGCCAGGCTGGCCATGACGAAGAACACGCCGGCCGTGCCCGCGAAGGCGGTCATGACCAGGTCGGCACCGTTCTTGAAGCCCAGCACCATCGCGATGAGACGCGAGAGCATCAGGCCCATGAAGAAGGTGAAGCCCAGCAGCACCGGCACGCCGGCGGCCGAGTTCTTGGTCTTCTCGATGGCGTAGATGAAGCCGAAGGCCCCGCCCAGGAAGACCATCAGGCCGACGAAGCCCGTCAGCGAGGCGGTGATGCCCGTGGCCACGCCGATCCAGGCGCCCAGCACGGTGGGCAGCAGGCTCAGGGCCAGCAGCCAGTAGGTGTTGCGCAGCACCTTGTTGCGCGCGGTGGCCGACAGGCCGTAGCCGGTCTGGCCGTAGGTTTGGACTTGTTCGCTCATGGCGTCGCTCCTGTTCTGAGGGCAAGGAAGGATGCCCAGTTGCGGTCATTCTAGGGCGATTCAAGACGCACTTCGCAATCCACCACGCCCCCTGTGTATTTGTCATGGCTGTTTTGCGACGCTCCCCTCGCCGGGACGCCCCGTTCTGGGGCTATGCTTGGGGTTGTCTGTATTTTTGCCCATCCCCACCATGCAAACCAAATCCTGCCTCCAGCTTGACGACCTCAAGAAAATCGCCGCTGCCGCCGAGGCCGAGGCCCTGAAGAACAACTGGGCCGTGAGCATCTCCATCGTCGACGATGGCGGTCACCTGCTCTGGCTGCAGCGCCTGGACGGTGCTGCGCCCATCTCGGCCCA
>JAYNNS010000152.1:5061-7027 GCA_038112835.1 Curvibacter sp.
GCCCGCACGGCGGCGCTGGGCCGGCGCGAGAGCCGCATCTACGAGGAGATGATCAACGGCGGTCGCGTGTCCTTCCTCAGCGCCCCGGGCCTGGACGGCCTGCTCGAAGGCGGCGTGCCGATCATGAAGGAAGGGCAGTGCCTGGGGGCTGTGGGCGTGAGCGGCGTGAAGTCGGTGGAGGACGCGCAGATCGCGCGTGCCGGCATCGCGGCCATCGGCCTGTGAGGCCCCGCCAGCCTTTGTGACAAGGGACCCCTCGGGTCCCTTTTTCATTTGGTCAGGATCAGCTTGCCCTGGCGTGTGGCCTGCAGGCGGTAGACCTCGCCCCTGTGGCGGATGGTCACGGCCCGCCCACCCTGCAGCAGCATCTCGCTGTCCAGCACGGGGGCGTCGGGCCGGGGCGGCGCGGCCGCCGCAGGGGGCTGCTGCTCCTGCCGGGTCCTCGCATGCTCCGAGCCTGTGTCCATGGCGGCGTGTCCTGCGGCTCAGCGCGCGGGTTCGGTGATGAAACCGATCTTGCGCAGCCCGGCCTGCTGGGCCATGGCCATCGCCAGGGCCACGCGCTCGTAGCGCACAGCCTTGTCGCCGCGGATGTGCAGGTCGGGTTGGGGCTGGCGCGCCGCCTCGGCCTGCAGCAGGCCGGGCAGGGCCTGCTCGCTGACCCGTTGCTCGTTGAGGAAGTAGTGGCCGGCCGCGTCCACCGACAGGTGCAGGGTCTCGGGCTTGACCTCCTCGCGCTGGCTGCTGGCCTGCGGCAGGTCCACATTGACGGAATGCTTCATCACCGGCACGGTGATGATGAAGATGATGAGCAGCACCAGCATGACGTCGACCAGCGGCGTCATGTTGATCTCGTTCATCACCTCGTCGGTGTCGTCCTGGGTTCCGAACGCCATGGCATCAGGCCTTCTTCATGGGCACGACCTTGGCCTCGCCGCCGCCCACGCGGGCGCCGGTGACGAAGTAGGCGTGCAGGTCGTGCGCAAAGCTGTTGAGCTGGCCCAGGATGGCCTTGTTGCCACGCACCAGGGCGTTGTAGCCCAGCACGGCGGGGATGGCCACGGCCAGACCCAGGGCCGTCATGATCAGCGCCTCGCCGATCGGACCGGCCACCTTGTCGATGGTGGCCTGGCCGGCCGCGCCGATGCTCAGCAGCGCGTGGTAGATACCCCAGACCGTGCCGAACAGGCCGACGAAGGGGGCGGTGGAGCCCACCGAGGCCAGCACGGCCAGGCCGGATTGCAGGCGGGCGGTGGCGTGGTCGATGCTGTTGCGCAGGCAGCGCGTGACCCAGTCGCTCACGTCCAGGCTGTCGTGCAGATGTGCCTTGGTGTTGCGGTGGTGGGCCGCGGCCTCGCGGCCCTCCTCGACCAGGGCTCGAAAGGGGTTGTCCTGCAGCGGGCCCAGGCGGTTCAGGCCCTCGGCCAGGTCGGCGCTGTGCCAGAAGCCTTCGGCCTGGCGTGCCAGCTTCTTGTAGCGCACGATGTCCATGGCCTTGAAGAGGATCACCATCCAGGTGGCCAGGGACATGCCCAGCAGCAGCAGGGCGACGCCGCGCGTGACCCAGTCACCCTGCGCCCAGACGTTGTACAGACCGAATTGCGATTCCATAGCAGACTCCAAAGGGAAAAATTATTCGAGCACGAAGTTGATCGGCACGTTGAACCACATGGCCTCGGCCACGCCGTTGCGCTTGCCCGGCATGTAGCGCCAGCTGCGCACGGTGGCCAGCGCGGCCTGGTCCAGACGGTCATAGCCGCTGGAGGTGCGGATCTCGGCCTGCTGCGCCGTGCCGTCCACGCCGATCAGCACGCGCACCACCACCTTGCCCTGTTCGCCGAGGCGGCGGCTGAGGGCCGGGTAGGCGGGGCGCGGGTTGTTCAGATAGGCCGCATCGCTCGAAGGCAGCTCGATGCGCGCCGGCGCCGGGGACTGCGGGGCTGCAGGCGCGGCGGCGACCGTGCTG
>JAYNNS010000153.1:0-7016 GCA_038112835.1 Curvibacter sp.
GGCCCAGTCCTTTGATTTTTCGGTCAAGCATGGTGGTATCCGGGATGCTTGGTGGCTAGTCCGAGACTAGCCTTCTAGAGACGATGGGGTGGAGTGCCCCGCGAGTTCGCGCGTGCGTTTCACCAGCCAGATTACCTCGTCGTTGCTGAGGCCCCAACCTTGACCGCGAACACGACGCTCGGTTTCTCGGTAGAAGGCATCAACGTCGGGAACGAGGCCGGCTGCCTGCTTGCGTCGGGTCCGCTCCGCCAACTGTTGAGCAAGGTCTTCGCAATAAACCCATCGTTCGTGCATTTCAGAGTCGGTTAGTCCAACCACAAATTGGCCATCAATCTTTCGGGCCATGAATTTGGGTTGAGCGCCAGGAACCGTTGGCGCGGTACACCCACGAGGAAAGTCGACTGGAACGTCTGCCATGGCTTTGCTTGAGCGAATTTTCGGTCGCAGACAGACTAGACCTTTATCGTTCTCAGCGCGCTTAAAAGGTATTCATCTCCATTCTGGTCACTCACCCCGATGATTCGCGTCACGATCTCACGTTCCACGGTAATCGAGAGGATCTGTACGGCCTGAAAGAGTGACTCCTCTGGAATCGATATCTTGCGATCTCCTTTTGGAGATGCCAGAAGCATGAGGTACTTCACAACGAGATACACCGCTACGCTCAGGCTGCTCGAAGCCTCGGCGTCCTGCTTCACCATCAATTCGACACGGCGAAGATCCAACGCGAGGGACAACAGGATCGGCTCACTTAACTTTGAAGGAAGGAGCTCCTCCACGGGCCTGCTCTCAGCAAACCTACTAAGCAAAGAGAGATCGGTGGTGGATATTGGTCTCAATGTCTGCAGCATCGGGACTCCAGAATCTAAAAAGATACTTATAGTCTGTAGACTTATATTCGTCAATGCAGGGAAGCTATCGGGCACATGCCCCGTAGAAAAACATCCCGAATGTCTGCTCGCGAGTGTCTTGCTGGACAGATGCGTGAGCTTCGACTAAAGATCGGAATTTCCCAAGAGAAATTGGCCGAGGCTGCAGGCCTTCACCGCACTTATATTGGGGGCATTGAAAGAGCCGAGCGGAATGTGTCTATCGACAACATTGAAAAAATCGCGGTTGCCCTGGGAGTCGACGTCGTTCAATTGCTGTCGCCTATTAGAGCCTCCGTTGAAGGGGACTAGGCGAGACACAGCGATGTATTCCAACTGGCAAAAATCACTGAAAATCGTCTATTGCAATACAAAAAAACAAGGTAATGAGTACCATTGATGAGGATCTGGTCAAAATTCGACTCTGGAAACAGAAATAATTCAATGGATACGAACTAGAGCTTTCGCATACGGCTGCTACATCGACTTCAGCGATGTGCCCGGCGGCCAGCGCGAGGGCGGGCGCGTGCTGGCGCGGCTGATCCAGAAAAGCATTCTCGAGGCCACGGGTCTGACCTGTTCCATCGGGGTGGCGCCCAACAAGCTGCTGGCCAAGATGGCCAGCGAATTCCGCAAACCCAACGGTATCTCCGTCGTGCTGCCCACGGACCTGCAGGCGCAGATCTGGCCGCTGCCCTGCCGCAAGATCAACGGTGTGGGCCCCAAGACCGACGAGAAGCTGCAGGGCCTGGGTATCCGCACCATCGGTGAACTCGCCGCCTGCGAGAAGGGTTGGCTGGTCGAGCGTTTCGGCCGGAGCTACGGTGCCTGGCTGCACGAGGCGGCGTGGGGGCGCGACGAGCGGCCCGTGGTGACCGAGAGCGAGCCGGTGTCCATCAGCCGCGAGACCACCTTCGAGCGCGACCTGCACGCCGTGCGTGACAAGGCCGAACTCGGCGTCATCTTCACCGCCCTGTGCGAGCGCGTGGCGGCGGACCTCCAGCGCAAGGGCTACGAGGGCCGCACCATCGGCATCAAGCTGCGCTATGACGATTTCAAGAGCGTCACCCGCGACCAGACCCTGGAGGGCTACACGGCCGATGCCCGCGTCATCCGCCAGGCCGCGGGGCTCTGCCTCAAGCGTGTGGACCTGACGCGCCGCCTGCGACTGCTGGGCGTGCGCGTGGGCTCGCTGCGCCGCGCCGGGACCGGGCCGACCCCGGTGCCGCCTGCGCAGCACGCCGTGCAGACCGGCCATCTGTTCTGAGCCGGGTGTGGCCCGGGGCGGCTGCGGTAGAGTGTGCCCACTCTTCATCTGAACCGGGAGCTGCGCATGCAGTGCTTCACCCTGACGATCCAGGATCACATCGCCCACCTCGTGCTCCAGCGCCCCGAGGCCATGAACACCATGCACCCGCTCTTTTGGCGCGAGCTGGACCAGGCGCTGGTCCAGCTACACGCCGGGCAGGACGCGCGCGTGCTCGTCATCAGCAGCACGGGCAGGCATTTCAGCGCCGGCATGGCACTGGAGACCTTCGGCGGTGCCATCACGCTGGACGACCGCAGTGCCGAGGGCCGCGCCGCCATCTACGACCTGCTGACCGACATGCAGGCCACCTTCAGCAGGCTCGAGAGCCTGCGCATCCCCGTGATCGCGGCCATCCAGGGCGGCTGTATCGGTGGCGCGGTGGACATGGTGAGCGCCTGCTGCCTGCGCTACGCCACGAGCGACGCCTTCTTCTGCATCCAGGAGATCAACATCGGCATGGTGGCCGACGTGGGCACGCTGCAGCGTCTGCCCAAGCTGATGCCGCTGGGCGTGGTCAAGGAGCTGGCCTACACCGGCCGTCGCCTGCCGGCTGCTCAGGCCCTGGCCTATGGCCTGGTCAACCAGGTCTTCGACACGCCCGAGGCCCTGCTGGCGGGGGCGATGCAGACCGCGCAGGAGATTGCGGCCAAGCCGCCGGTGGCCGTCTGGGGCACCAAGCAGGCGCTGCACTACGCGCGCGACCACGGCGTGGACGACGCCCTGAAACAGATGGGCTGGCTGCAGGGGGCGATCTGGAGCAACCGGCACGTGCTCGAAGCGATGACGGCCATGAAGGACAAGCGCGCGGGCGACTTCCCGCCGCTGGCGCCGCTGCGTTCCTTCCGGGATCTGGCCTGAGGAGCACACGGGGTGTCGCACCTGCTCCTCAAATCCGGCTGGGCGCTCCTGCTGGTCAGCGGCCTGGCCAGCGCGGCCGGGCCGGATGACGCCCGCTACGCCAGCTATGCCTGCCAGCAGTACGCCATGGCCAGCCTCAAGACCCTGGGCAAGCCCAAGGCCGACGCCTTGTCGCCGGCCGCCCCACCGCCCGCAGGGGATGCGCGCTGGGCCGGACAGTCCGGGGTCTGGCTGGCCGCCGGCGCGCTCCAGGCCCAGGTGCGTTTCGGCGCGCCCATGACGCGTTTCGACTACCGGTGTGCGGTGCAGCAGCAGTCGGGTGGTGGCTGGAAGCTGCTCGACTTGCAGTGGCCGAACGGCCAGCCCTGAGCCCGCGGTGGCTTACTGCCGCGCCGTGCGCACGTTGGGCGGCAGGGCCTGCGGGTGGCTGGTGCGCCAGGGGTTGATGTCCAGGCCGCCGCGGCGCGTGTAGCGCGCGTAGACGGTGAGCTTGGCGGGCTTGCAGCGGCGCCAGAGGTCCATGTAGATGCGCTCCACACACTGCTCGTGGAACTCGTTGTGGTTGCGAAAGCTCACGAGGTACTGGAGCAGGCCGGCCTGGTCGATCTGCGGGCCGCTGTAGGCGATCTGCACGCTGGCCCAGTCGGGCTGGCCCGTGACCAGGCAGTTGCTCTTGAGCAGGTGGCTGGTCAGGACCTCGCTCACCGGCTGCTCGTCGAAGGTGGCCGTGAGCAGTTCCGGCGCCGGGGTGTACCGCGTGCACTCCACTTCCAGCCGGTCGATGTTGAGGCCGTCGAGTTCGTGCAGGGGTTCCTGGTCGAAGAGCTCGGGGCTGAGCAGGCGCACGCCCACCGAGCCCGTCCGGCCCGAACCGCGCCACACGGCCTCGCCCAGGTCGGCGCGCAGGCGTGCCTGCACTTCGGCGGCATCGGCGAATTTCGTGTTGTTGTAGCTGTTGAGGTAGAGCTTGAAGGACTTGCTCTCGACGATGTTGGGCGTCTCGCAGGGCACGGTGATGTGGGCGATGGCCACCTGCGGCTTGCCGCGCGGGTTGAGCCAGGAAAGCTCGTAGGCGGTCCACAGGTCGGCACCGAGGAAGGGCAGGGTGGCAGGCACGCCGATCTCCTCGCGTTTGGCCAGACGCGGGATGGGATAGAGCAGCGAGGCATCGTACTGGTCCTTGTACGGCGTGGCCCTGCCCAGCAGCGAGTCTTCGGGGCGGCTCATCTCAGCCCTCCACCTTGCGACGGAACACCAGGCGATCCGCCTGCGAGGCAGCGGCATCGTAGGCGTAGCCGTCGAGGTTGAATTTTTCCAGCTGCCTGGGCGTGGTGAGGCGCTTGCCGATGGCGTAGCGCGCCATGAGGCCGCGCGCGCGCTTGGCGAAGAAGCTGATGACCTTGTACTGCCCGCCCTTCCAGTCCTCGAACACGCATTCGATCACGCGGGCTTTCAGCGTCTTGGTATCCACGGCCTTGAAGTATTCCTGCGAGGCCAGGTTCACGACCGCAGGGGTCTTGTCGGCCTGCAGGCGTTCGTTGAGGTAGTCCGCGATCTGCGTGCCCCAGAACTTGTAGAGGTTCTGACCCTTGGGGTTCTGCAGCGCCGTACCCATCTCCAGGCGGTAAGGCTGCATCCAGTCCAGCGGGCGCAGCACGCCGTAGAGGCCGCTCAGGATGCAGACATGCTCCTGGGCCCAGGCCAGATCTTCCGGCTTGAGTGTCCTGGCGTCGAGGCCGTCGTAGACGTCGCCGTTGAAGGCCAGCACGGCCTGCCTGGAATTCTTGGCGGTGAACTTCGGACGCCAGGCCTGGTAGCGCGCGACGTTGAGGCCGGCGAGTGTGTCGCTCAGGTCCATGAGTTCGGCAATCTGCGGAGGGGTATAGCCGCGCAGGAGCTGGATCAGTTCGGCGGATTGTTTCGTGAACAGCGGCTGGGTGTGGGGCAGGTCACCGAGCGGCGTGTCATAGTCCAGTGATTTGGCGGGCGAGAGCAGGAAAAGCATGTTGCGTATTCTCCATCAGGACGAGCAGATCGTGGCCGTGGACAAGCCGCCGGGCCTGCTGGTGCACCGCACGGGCCTGGACGCCGGCGAGACGCAGTTCGCCCTGCAACTGCTGCGTGACCAGCTGGGGCGCCCGGTCTGGCCCGCCCATCGGCTGGACAAGGGCACAAGTGGCGTGCTGCTGTTCGCGCTGGACGCGGACACGGCCCGTGCGCTCGGACAGGTCTTCGAGGCGCCGGACCGGGTGCACAAGACCTACCGGGCCGTGGTGCGGGGCTGGCCGGCTGCCGAGGGCCTGGTGGATCATCCGCTCAGGCGTCTGGAAGACGATGCCCGGGTCGGCCGCACCGAGGTGCAGGACGCGCAGACGCGCTACCGCACGCTGGCGCGCCACGAACTGCTGCTGCCCTACGGCGGTTTTCCCGCGACGCGCTGCGCGCTCGTCGAACTGCAGCCCCTGACGGGCCGCCGGCACCAGCTGCGCTGCCACATGAAGCACATCGCCCATCCCATCCTCGGCGACGCCACCCATGGCAAGGGACCCTTGAATCGCGCGGTGGCCGAGCTGCTGGGCGTGCAGCGGCTCTGGCTGCACGCGCTGCGGCTGGAACTGACACACCCGGTCAGCGGCACGGCGCTGCGGATCGAGGCGCCTTGCGATCACGCCTGGGAGGTCTGGGGCAGCTCGCGCAGCGCGGTGACGGTTTCAGTTTCGGTGCGGTAGAGCCGGTGGCCCGGATCGGCCAGTTGCCAGCCGGCCTGCAGCAGGGTCTTCTCCACCGGCAGCTTCATCCCGCTGATGTGCAGCAGCACGCCTTGCTCACGCAGCTGCTTGCTCAGCTTAAGGAAGGCGTCGACGCCCGTGCTGTCGATGTGGTTGATGGGCTGCGCAAACAGGCAGACATGGCGGGTGCCCGGATGGAGGGCCAGGTACTCGACCACGTTGCGTTCGAACTCGGCTGCGGCGGCGAAGTCCAGCGCGGCGTCCATGCGCAGGGCGTAGGTGTCGGGCGCCAGCGGCGGCAGCTTCCAGAGGTGGCGGTCGCGCAGGCTGCCGTCCGGGTGTAGGCCCACTTCGATGATGCGCGGGTGCAGGCGCTGGTAGAGGAAGTAGCTCAGCGACATCAGCACCCCGGCCAGCACCCCCCAGTAGAGCTGGGGCGAGACAGCCAGGGTGATGCCGAAGGTCAGGGCGGCGATCACGGCCTCGACGCGCGCGATGCGCCACAGCCGCGCGAATTCACGCGGCTTGATCAGGCCCAGCACGGCGGCTACCACGATGGCGGCCAGCACGGCCTGCGGCACGTGGCGCAGCACGGGGATCAGCACCCAGAGCGCGACCAGCACCACCCCGGCCGAGAACACCGTGGCCCAGCCGGTCTGCGCCCCGGCGTAGAGGTTGAGGGCCGAGCGTGAGAAGGAGGAACTGGTGGGGAAGGCACCGCTGAAGCCGGCCGCGATCTTGCCCAGACCCTGGCCGATCAGGTCCTGGTCCTGGTTCCAGCGCGTGCCGCGGCCCTCGTTGTCCACCTTGGCGCTGGACGCGGTCTCGAGAAAGCTCACGAGGGTGATGACCAGCGTGGGCAGCAGCAGCTGGCCCAGCACGTTCAGATTCGGTAGCGTGGGCAGCGTGAGCGCGGGCAGGCCGGCGGGCAGGGCGCCGACCACGGCGCCACCCGCTGCCTCAAAGCCCAGAAAGTGCGAGAGCCCGGCCGCGGCCAGCACGATGAGCAGCACCGAGGGAAAGGTCGGGCGCCAGCGCCGCGCCGCAATCAGCAGGGCCAGGGTGCCCAGGCCGAAAGCCAGTGAGGGCAGGTGCCAGGCCTGCAGGCCGGCCGTTGCGAGCTGTTGCCAGTCGCGCAGGCCCAGCAGGTCGGGCAGCTGCGAGCTGATGATGAGCAGGGCCGCGGCCTGGGTGAAGGCCGTGAGCACGGGCGCGTAGACCAGGTTGAGCAGCCAGCCGAAACGCATGAAG
>JAYNNS010000154.1:0-2254 GCA_038112835.1 Curvibacter sp.
CATGGGTCATCCTCGGATGACTGCCACTGTGCCGTACAGGGGAATTGGGGTCTTGATGTGGGTCAAAAGCTGCTAAGGTTACGTCCTGGCTTCAGGGAGAATGCTATGACCGATGTCAAAATGCTGCGCATGAACCCGCAAACCATCAAAGTCGCCTGTTCCAACTGCAATCTGCGCGAGCTCTGCATGCCCATGGGCCTGAGCAGCGAGGAAATCGACCGGCTCGACAACGTGGTGGCGAACCGGCGCAAGATCAAGCGCGGCACGGCCCTGTTCCGCAACGGCGAGAAGTTCAGCTCGCTCTACGCCATCCGCACCGGCTTCTTCAAGACCTGCGTGGCCTCGGAGGACGGGCGCGACCAGGTCACGGGCTTCCAGATGGCCGGCGAGATCATCGGCCTGGACGGCATCGTCAACGACCACCACAGCTGCGATGCCGTGGCGCTGGAGGACGCCGAGGTCTGCGTCATGCCCTTCGACCGCATCGAGGAGCTCTCGCGCGAGATCAACGGCCTGCAGCGCCACGTGCACAAGATCATGAGCCGCGAGATCGTGCGCGAGCACGGCGTCATGCTGCTGCTGGGCAGCATGCGCGCCGAGGAGCGCCTGGCGGCCTTCCTGCTCAATCTGGTACAGCGTCTGCACGCGCGCGGCTTCTCCTCTTCCGAGCTGATCCTGCGCATGACGCGCGAGGAGATCGGCAGCTACCTCGGCCTCAAGCTGGAGACCGTCAGCCGCACCTTCTCCAAGTTCATGGAAGACGGCATCGTCGAGGTCAAGCAGCGCCATGTGCGCATCCTTGACACCGAGGCCCTCACCCGCCTGGTCAACCACCAGACCGAGTGCCACTGAGGCCGGGTCGCCTGCGCGGCCGCGCCCTGCCCCGCTCCCTCAGCAGCAGCTGTTGTCCTGCTTCGGGCAGCCTTCGGGCCGGCCCTGCGGCGGCAGCGGGCACTGGTTGAGCTCGAAGGGCGACATCGCCAGCAGGGTGGTCAGTGCGCTGGAGAGCATGGTCACCCCCCAGAAGACGAAGAAGGCGATGGTGTAGATCCCCTGGCGGGAGAGCTCCAGCGGCCGGCCGAACCAGTGCAGGTCCTGCGGATCGACCATGGCAAAGACCAGCACCTCCAGCAGGCCGGCCACCAGAAAGGCCGGCCAGGCGATCCACATCAGTTTCTGCAGCTTCATGACCTGGCTCCTGTGCTGGGCCCGCTCAGGGCTGCCGGGGCGGCGTGGCCGCGGCCGGGGGCGCAACCGGCACGCCGGTCTGCGCATGGTTGCGCGCCTGCATGGCCGGCGCCACGCTGGACGGATCGGCCGGCAGCGTCCTGTTGAGCTCCATGCCCTGGCGGTATTGGTCCGGCGTGATCACGGGATCGGGCGTTCGGATGGCCAGCCAGAGCGTGACGAAGCCGGCAACGATGACCACCAGCGGACCGGCGATGATGAGCCAGACGTGCCCGAACTTCCACCACGGGGCGGCGGGGGGCATGGCAGGGTCGGTGTGGTGCATGGCGTGACTCCTAACGGGGAACGAGGAAGACCGACTTCTCGCGCAGCGGATGGCTGCTGTCGCGCGCGGCGATCTCGAAATGGATGGCGTGGGTGCCGGGGCCTGCGGCCTCGTAAGGCAGCTGCAGGCGCACCGCCACCCAGCGTGACTCGGCGGGGCCGACGGTGACCTGATCCTCCGAGGCCAGGGCCAAGCCCGGCAGGCCCGTGACGGCCAGGTGGTACTGCTGCTCGACCTCGGTCGCGTTCATGATCTGCAACCGGTAGACGTTCTCGATCATGCCACCGGCCACGATGCGCGCCAGCACGCCACGATCGCGCACCACATCCACCTTGTAGGGCGTGCGCAGCACCAGGCTGGCCAGCATGGCCACGCAGACCGCGCCCAGGATAGCGCTGTAGATCAGCACGCGCGGGCGCAGCACGCGGCGCCAGGTCTGGGACCGGCTCCAGCCATGGTGCTGGGCATTCTGCGTGGTGTACTTGATAAGCCCGCGCGGGTAGTTCATCTTGTCCATCACGTCGTCGCAGACATCGATGCAGGCGGCGCAGCTGATGCACTCGTACTGCAGGCCCTTGCGGATGTCGATGCCCGTGGGGCAGACCTGCACGCACAGCGTGCAGTCGATGCAGGAGCCCAGCCCCAGGGCCGCCGGATCGGCCTTGCGGGAACGCGCGCCGCGCGGCTCGCCGCGTTTCTCGTCGTAGGAGACGATGAGCGTGTCCTTGTCGAACATGGCAC
>JAYNNS010000154.1:2264-6983 GCA_038112835.1 Curvibacter sp.
ATCCCCGACAGGCCCAGCAGGATGGCGACGCCGATCCCGGCCCCGACCATGGCCGCCAGCGGCAGGATCCAGGTCGCCTCGCCCGCTGCGCCCAGATAGAGCGTCAGCACCGCGCCCAGCGCCGCCGAGGTCGAGACCCCCAGGGCGGCCGGGTCGGCCTTGCGCGAACGCGCGCCCCGCGGCTCGCCGCGCTGCTCGTCGTAGGAGACGATCAGCGTGTCGCGGTCGAACATGGCGCTCTGGAAGCGCGCGTAGGGACACATGTACTTGCAGACCTGCTCGCGCATGAAACCGGCGTTGCCATAGGTGGCGAAACCGTAAAAGAGCACCCAGAAGGTCTCCCAGCCGCTCCAGCGCAGCTCCGTGAAGGCCACGGCCAGCTCCTGGATGGGGGTGAAATAGCCCACGAAGGTGAAGCCGGTCCACAGCGAGAGCGCGATCCAGACCCCGTGCTTGCCGCCCTTGCGCAACAGCTTGCGGGCGTTCCACGGCCCCTCGTCGAGGCGCATGCGCGCCGATCGGTCGCCCTCGAGCTTGCGCTCGATCCACAGGAAGATCTCGGTGTAGACCGTCTGCGGACAGGCATAGCCGCACCACTGCCGTCCGGCCACGGCCGTGAAGAGGAAGAGCAGCAGGGCCGAGATGACGAGCAGGCCCGTCAGGTAGATGAAGTCCTGCGGGTACAGGACCAGACCGAAGATGTAGAAGCGCCGCGCGCCCAGGTCGAAGAGCACGGCCTGGCGCTGCCCCCACTCGAGCCAGGGCAGGCCGTAGAAGACCAGCTGGGTGCACCAGACCAGGACCCAGCGCCAGCGGGCAAACAGACCGCTGACGCTGCGTGGGTAGATCTTCTGGTGGGCCTGGTAGAGCGAGACCAGATCCGCATCGTCCGCGACGGCCGCCGGGACGATGGGAATGGTCTTGCGCGGTGCCGTGTCGGGATCGCTCAATTGCCTGCCCGCCCCTTACTGTGCGGCCACCCGCGTTCCGCTGCGGCTCCAGACATAGGCCGAGAGCACCTGGATCTGGGCGGCACTGAGCTTGCCCTCCTGGGCCGGCATCTGGTTGGTCTTGCCGCTGTTGATGATGGCGGTGATCGCGTTCTCGCCCCAGCCGTGCAGCCAGATGTCATCGGTCAGGTTGGGAGCGCCCAGGGCCGCATTGCCCTTGCCGTCCATGCCATGGCAGGCCGCGCAGGCACCAAACTTGGCCTTGCCCAGCGAGGCGCGCAGACTGTCATGCGGGCTGTTGGACAGGCTCAGCACGTAGTGGGCCACGTTCTTCACGTCCTCGGGCGTGCCCACCGCCGCAGCCATGGGCGGCATGACGCCCATGCGGCCCTTGGTGATGCTCTCGCTGATCTGCTCGGGCGCGCCGCCCCAGAGCCAGTCGCCGTCGGCCAGGTTGGGGAAGCCCTTGCTGCCGCGCGCGTCCGAGCCGTGGCACTGGGCGCAGTTGTTCATGAACAGGCGCTCGCCGATGGCCATGGCCTGCGGGTCGCGCGCCATGTCCTGCGCGCTCATGGCGGTGAACCTGGCGTACAGCGGCGCGACCTCCTTCTCGCCCTTGGCCATCTCGGCCTCGTACTGGCCCTGCTGGCTCCAGCCCAGTTTGCCGGGGCTGCTGCCCAGGCCCGGGTACATGAAGAGGTAGATGAGGCTGAAGACCACGGTGATGATGAACAGCCAGACCCACCAGCGCGGCAGGGGGTTGTTCATTTCGCGCAGGTCGCCGTCCCAGACGTGGCCCGTGGTGTTGTCGTTGGCCGTCATGGCCTTGGCCTTGCCGCTGAACCACAGCAGCAGCAGGCAGGCGATGATGCCGATCAGGGTGGTGGCGGCGACGAAGACCGACCAGAAGTTGCTTGTGAAATCGCTCATGTTGTTTCCTTGACCGGCGCGTTAATCCTGATCGAAGGGCAGCCGGGCCGCCCGCTCGAAATCCGCCTGGTTGCGGGACGACCAGGCCCACCAGACGATGCCGATGAAGCAGACCAGGCCGGCCACGGTGACCAGGGAGCGAAAGGTGTTGACGTCCATGGTGGCGCTCCTTTCCTTTACTTGAGGGCGGTGCCCAGCACCTGCAGGTAGGCGATCAGGGCTTCCATCTCGGTCTTGCCCTTGACCTCGTCGCCGGCCTTGGCGATCTGCTCGTCGGTGTAGGGCACGCCCACCGTGCGCAGCGCCTTCATGTGGCGCGGCAACACGGCATGGTCCACGGTGTTCTTCTCCAGCCAGGGATAGGCCGGCATGTTGGACTCGGGCACGAGATCGCGCGGGTTGATCAGGTGCAGGCGATGCCACTCATCGCTGTAGCGGCCGCCCACGCGCGCCAGATCGGGCCCGGTGCGCTTGCTGCCCCACTGGAAGGGATGGTCGTAGACCGACTCGCCGGCCACCGAGTAGTGGCCGTAGCGCAGCGTCTCGGCGCGGAAGGGACGGATCATCTGCGAGTGGCAGTTGTAGCAGCCCTCGCGCAGGTAGACGTCACGCCCGGCCAGCTGCAGCGCCGTGTAGGGCTGCACGCCCTTGATCGGCTCGGTGGTGGACTTCTGGAAGAACAGCGGCACGATCTCGACCAGGCCGCCGACCAGCAGCACCAGCAGGATGAGCACGATCATCAGGAAGTTGTTGGTCTCGATCTTCTCGTGCGAGAGGCCGCCGGAGGTGTTGTTGTTTGCCATGATGGGATCCTCTTCAGGCATGGGCCGCAGCAGCGGGAATGGTGACTTGGGTGGCGCGGCCGGCCGTGGCGGTCTTGATCACGTTCCACAGCATGATCACCATGCCCAGCAGGTACAGCAGGCCGCCGAGCAGGCGCAGCACGTAGAAGGGATAGGTGGCCTTGACCGACTCGACGAAGGTGTAGGTCAGCGTGCCGTCGGGGTTGATGGCCCGCCACATCAGGCCCTGCATCACGCCGGCGATCCACATGGCCGCGATGTAGATCACGATGCCGATGGTGGCGGTCCAGAAATGGACCTCGATGGCCTTGACGCTGTACATCTGCTTCTGGCCGAACAGGCGCGGAATCAGGTAGTACATGGAACCCATGGTGACCAGGCCGACCCAGCCCAGGGCACCCGAGTGCACGTGGCCCACGGTCCAGTCGGTGTAGTGCGACAGCGCGTTGACGGTCTTGATCGACATCATCGGGCCTTCGAAGGTGCTCATGCCGTAGAACGACAGGGCGACGATCAGGAAGCGGATGATCGGGTCGGTGCGCAGCTTGTGCCAGGCGCCGGAGAGGGTCATGACACCGTTGATCATGCCGCCCCAGCTGGGCGCCAGCAGCACGATGGAGAACACCATGCCCACGGATTGCGCCCAGTCGGGCAGGCTGGAGTAGTGCAGATGGTGGGGGCCGGCCCACATGTACACGGCGATCAGCGCCCAGAAATGCACGATCGACAGCCGGTAGGAGTAGATCGGGCGCTGCGCCTGCACCGGCACGTAGTAATACATCATGCCGAGGAAGCCGGCGGTCAGGAAAAAGCCCACCGCGTTATGGCCGTACCACCACTGCACCATGGCGTCGATGGCGCCGCCGTAGGCGGAATAGGATTTGGTCAGCGAGGCCGGCACGGCCGCGCTGTTGACCAGGTGCAGCAGGGCCACGGCGATGATGAAGGCGCCGAAGAACCAGTTGGCCACGTAGATGTGCTTGACCTTGCGCGTGCCGATGGTGCCGAAGAACACGATGGCAAAGGCCACCCAGACCAGCGTGATCAGGATATCGATGGGCCACTCCAGTTCGGCGTATTCCTTGCCCGAGGTATAGCCCAGAGGCAGGGTGATGGCCGCGAGCACGATGACCGCCTGCCAGCCCCAGAAGGTGAAGGCCGCGAGCTTTTCACCGAAAAGCCGTACGTGGCAGGTGCGCTGCACCACGTAGTAGGCCGCCGCGAACAGGCCACAGCCACCGAAGGCGAAGATCACCGCATTGGTATGCAATGGTCGCAAGCGACCATAACTGAGCCAGGGAATGCCGAAGTTGAGCTCGGGCCAGGTCAGCTGGGCGGCGATGATCACGCCGACCAGCATGCCCACCACACCCCAGACCACCGTCATGATGGCGAACTGGCGCACAACGGTGTCGTTGTATTCGGTCGCCTGCTGGTTTGAAAATGCCATGTGCACCTCTCTCTTTATTAACCCTTGAAAGTGTCTGTCTTTCACCGCTCCCGCGGTTTGACGCAAATCAACCGCGCTCAGGAATCCCGCAGGATGCGTTCGCCTTCGGACTCCAGGTCTTCGAACTGCCCGCGCTCGATGGCCCACCACAGGCCGGCAAGGATGAAGAAGACCAGCGCCACCGACAGCGGGATCAGCAGATAAAGGATGTCCATCAAACGCTCTCCTTGCCACGCCAGCCCGGCGCCAGACGCAATGCATTGACGACGACCAGCAATGAGCTGGCCGCCATGCCCAGACCGGCCAGCCAGGCTGGCATCCAGCCCACCACGGCCAGCGGCACACAGACCGCGTTGTAGGCCACGGCCCAGCCCAGGTTCTGGCGCACGACGCGCAGCGTGCGCCGCGACAGGCGGATGGCCGCCGCCACCTGGGCCAGCTGCTCCCCCAGCACCACGAAATCGGCGCGTGACTGCGCCAGCGGCACGGCACGACCGAACGCAAACGAAGCCTGCGCGCCAGCCAGGGCCGGCCCGTCATTGAGTCCGTCGCCCACCACCACGGCCTGGCGACCGGCCTGCGCCGC
>JAYNNS010000155.1:0-6940 GCA_038112835.1 Curvibacter sp.
CCCCATGGTCGGGCACGGGCGCCAAGCATGAGAAAATCTAGGCCCTGAAAGCCCAGCCATGATCACCCTCGCTCTTTCCAAAGGCCGCATCTTCGACGAGACCCTGCCCCTGCTCCAGGCGGCCGGCATCGAGGTGCTGGACGATCCCGAGAAGACCCGCAAGCTCATCCTGGCCACCAACCAGCCCGATGTGCGGGTGGTGCTGGTGCGTGCCACCGACGTCCCCACTTATGTGCAGTACGGTGGCGCCGACCTGGGCATCACCGGCCTGGACACGCTGATCGAGCATGGCAACGAGGGCCTGTACCAGCCGCTGGATCTGAGAATCGCCAAGTGCCGCGTCAGCGTGGCCGTGCGCGAGGGGTTCGACTACGCCGCCGCCGTGCGCCAGGGCGCGCGCCTGCGCGTGGCCACCAAGTACGTGGCGATCGCGCGCGACTTCTTTGCCGCCAAGGGCGTGCACGTGGACCTGATCAAGCTCTACGGCAGCATGGAACTCGCCCCGCTGACCGGCCTGGCCGACGCCATCGTGGACCTGGTGTCCACGGGCAACACGCTCAAGGCCAACCAGCTGGTCGAGGTCGAGCGCATCATGGACATCTCCTCGCGTCTGGTCGTCAACCAGGCCGCGCTCAAGCTCAAGCGCGAGCCCATGCGCCAGATCATCGATGCCTTCGGCAAGGCGCTGGAGGGCACGGCGTGACCCGGCAAGCGAAGCCCCTGCGCCTGTCGACCGCACAAGCCGATTTCGAGCAGCGTTTCAAGGAGCGCCTGCACTGGTCGGGCGAGACCGACGCCGCCATCGAGCAGCGCGTGGCCGAGATCCTGGCCGATGTGCAGCAACGCGGCGATGCGGCCGTGCTCGAGTACACCGCGCGCTTCGACGGCGTGCAGGGCAAGACACTCCAGGACCTCGAACTGACGCAGGCCGAACTCCGGGCCGCTTTTGAGGGTCTACCCGCTGTACAGCGGGAAGCCCTGCAGGCCGCCGCCCAGCGCGTGCGCAGCTACCACGAGGCCCAGAAGCGCGCCAGTGGCGAGAGCTGGAGCTACCGCGACGCCGACGGCACCCTGCTGGGCCAGAAGGTCACGCCGCTGGACCGTGTGGGCATCTACGTGCCCGGCGGCAAGGCGGCCTACCCGTCTTCCGTGCTGATGAACGCCATTCCTGCCCATGTGGCCGGGGTGGGCGAGATCATCATGGTCGTGCCCACGCCGCGCGGCGAGAAGAACCCCCTCGTGCTGGCCGCGGCCTATGTGGCCGGCGTCACGCGCGCCTTCACCATCGGCGGCGCCCAGGCCGTGGCGGCCCTGGCCTACGGCACCGCCACCGTGCCCGGCGTGGACAAGATCACCGGTCCGGGCAATGCTTACGTGGCCAGCGCCAAGCGCCGAGTCTTCGGCCAGGTGGGCATCGACATGATCGCCGGCCCGAGCGAGATCCTGGTGCTGGCCGACGGCAGTACGCCGGCCGACTGGGTGGCCATGGACCTGTTCAGCCAGGCCGAGCACGACGAGCTCGCGCAGAGCATCCTGCTGTGCCCGGACGTCGCCTACATCGACGCCGTGCAGCGCGAGATCGACCGCCTGCTGGGTGAGATGCCGCGCGCCGAAATCATCGCCAGGTCGCTCACGGGCCGTGGCGCACTGATCCACACGCGCAGCATGGAAGAAGCCTGCACCATCAGCAACCGCATCGCGCCCGAGCATCTGGAGGTCTCCAGCCGCGATCCCCAGAAGTGGGAGCCACTGCTCAAGCACGCCGGCGCCATCTTCCTCGGCGCCTACACCAGCGAGTCGCTGGGCGACTACTGCGCCGGTCCCAACCACGTGCTGCCCACCTCGGGTACGGCGCGTTTCTCCTCGCCGCTGGGCGTCTACGATTTCCAGAAACGCAGCAGCCTGATCGAGGTCAGTGAGGCCGGTGCTCAGACCCTGGGCCAGATCGCCTCCGTGCTGGCACATGGCGAAGGCCTGCAGGCCCATGCACGCGCTGCCGAAATGCGCCTGAAAGATCCGAAGAAATGACCGCACTCGATCCCAGGCTCAAGAGCCTGATCCGTCAGGACATCCAGGGCATGTCGGCCTATGCCGTGCAGGAATCGGCCGGTATGGTCAAGCTCGATGCCATGGAGAACCCCTACAGCCTGCCGCCCGCGCTGCAGGCCGCGCTAGGTGAACGCCTGGGCAAGCTGGCGCTCAACCGCTACCCCGATGGCCGCGTGGAAGACCTGCGCGGCGCGCTCGCCACCCACGCAGGCATGCCCGAAGGCTATGCGCTGATGCTGGGCAACGGCTCCGACGAGCTGATCTCTCTGCTGGCCATGGCTTGCGACGTCCCCGGGGCTTCGATCCTGGCCCCTGTGCCCGGCTTCGTGATGTACGCCATGAGCGCGCAGCTGCAGGGGTTGGCTTTTCACGGCGTGCCGTTGACGGCCGAGTTCGAGCTGGATGTGACCGCCATGCTGGGCGCGATCGCGCGCCACAAGCCCACGATCACCTACATCGCCTACCCGAACAATCCCACAGCCAACCTCTGGAACGACACGGCGATCGAGAAGATCATCGCGGCCGTGGGCGAGCAGGGCGGCCTGGTCGTGATGGACGAGGCCTACCAGCCTTTTGCCTCGCGCAGCTGGGTCGAGCGCATCCGCGCCAATCCGGCCGCCAACCGCCACGTGCTGCTGATGCGCACGCTCTCCAAGTTCGGCCTGGCCGGTGTGCGGCTGGGCTACATGATGGGCCCGGCCGAGCTCATCGCCGAGGTCGACAAGGTTCGCCCGCCTTACAACGTCAGCGTGCTGAACTACGAATGCGCCCTGTTTGCGCTCGAGCACCCCGACGTCTTCGCCGCCCAGGCGTCTGAGATCAAGACCCAGCGTGCTATGCTTTTGGAAGCGCTGAAGGGCCTGCCCGGGGTTCGGGTATGGAACAGCGACGCCAACATGATCCTGATCCGTGTGGCGGATGCCGCGAAGACCTTCGAGGGCATGAAGGCCCGCAAGGTCCTGGTGAAGAATGTGTCCAGGCTCCATCCGCTGCTGGCCAACTGCCTGCGCCTGACCGTGGGCACCCCGCAGGAAAACCAGCTGATGCTGGCCGCCTTGAAAGAATCACTATGAGCAACGCACGCACTGCTGAAGTCTCCCGCACCACCGCCGAGACTCAGATCACCATCAAGCTCAACCTCGATGGCACGGGCATTTCGCGCCTGTCCACCGGCATCGGCTTCTTCGACCACATGCTGGACCAGATCGCGCGCCATGGCCTGATCGACCTGGACATCCAGGCTCAAGGCGATCTGCACATCGACGGCCACCATACCGTGGAGGACGTGGGCATCACCCTGGGTCAGGCCGTGGCCAAGGCCGTGGGCGACAAGAAGGGTATCCGCCGCTACGGCCATGCCTATGTGCCGCTGGATGAGGCGCTGTCGCGCGTGGTGGTCGATTTCTCGGGCCGCCCGGGCCTGGACATGCACGTGCCCTTCAAGAGCGGCATGATCGGCGCCTTCGACACCCAGCTGACCTACGAGTTTTTCCAGGGTTTTGTGAATCACGCCTTCGTGACCCTGCACATCGACAGCCTCAAGGGCGAGAACGCGCACCACCAGGCCGAGACCGTGTTCAAGGCCTTCGGTCGCGCTTTGCGTGCCGCGCTGGAGATCGATCCGCGTTCGGTCGGTGTGATTCCCTCGACCAAAGGCTCGCTCTAATTCCATGAGTTCTGGACTTCCGGCCCGGACCGTCGCCGTCGTCGATTACGGCATGGGCAATCTGCGCTCGGTCTCGCAGGCCGTGCAGGCTGCCGCTGCCGGCAGTGGCTGGCAGGTGCTGATCACCCAGCGCCCCGAAGAGGTGCGCGCCGCGGCCCGCGTGGTGCTGCCGGGCCAGGGGGCCATGCCCGACTGCATGCGCGAGCTGCGCGATTCCGGCATGCAGGAGGCCGTGCTCGAGGCCGCCGCGAACAAGCCGCTCTTCGGTGTCTGCGTGGGCATGCAGATGATGCTGGACCACAGCGCCGAGGGTGACACGCCGGGCCTCGGACTCATCCCGGGCCAGGTCCTCAAGTTCGACCTGGCAGGCCGCACCCAGCCCGATGGCAGCCGCTACAAGGTGCCGCAGATGGGCTGGAACCAGGTGCTGCAGATGGACCACGGGTCGGGCCGCCATCCCGTCTGGGCCGGCGTCCCCGACGGCAGCTACTTCTATTTCGTGCACAGCTTCTACGCGCGGCCGTCGGAGGCTGGCCATAGCGCCGGCGAGGCCGATTACGGTGGCCGCTTCACGGCAGCGCTTGCACGCGATAATATTTTTGCGACACAATTTCACCCAGAGAAAAGTGCTGCCCACGGCCTGGCGCTCTATCGCAACTTCCTCCACTGGAATCCCTGACCCTTACGGTTCGGATTGAACGCGTTCCCGCATCATGCTTCTCATTCCTGCGATCGACCTGAAAGACGGTCACTGTGTGCGCCTCAAGCAGGGCGATATGGACCAGTCCACCACCTTTGGTGAGGACCCCGCCGTGATGGCCCGCAAGTGGGTGGACAAGGGCGCGCGCCGCCTGCACCTGGTGGACCTCAACGGTGCCTTTGCCGGCCATCCCAAGAACGAGCAGGCGATCAGAAGCATTCTCAAGGAGGTCGGGGGCGAGGTCGATGTGCAGCTGGGTGGCGGCATCCGCGATCTGGACACCATCGAGCGCTACCTGGACGCCGGCCTGCGCTACGTCATCATCGGCACGGCCGCAGTCAAGAACCCGGGCTTCCTGCAGGATGCCTGCACCGCCTTCGGCGGTCACATCATCGTGGGCCTGGACGCCAAGGACGGCAAGGTGGCCACCGACGGCTGGAGCAAGCTCACCAAGCACGAGGTCGTGGACCTGGGCAAGAAGTTCCAGGACTATGGCGTCGAGTCCATCATCTACACCGACATCGGCCGCGACGGCATGCTCTCGGGCATCAACATCGAGGCCACGGTCAGGCTGGCCCAGGCCCTGACCATCCCCGTCATCGCTTCCGGCGGCCTGAGCAATCTGGCCGACATCGAGGCCCTGTGCGCAGTGGAAGGCGAGGGCGTCGAAGGCGTCATCTGCGGGCGCGCCATCTACACCGGTGACCTCGACTTCGAAGCCGCCCAGATCCGCGCCGACGAGCTCAATGGCTGAGGCGGCGGGCAGCACCGAGCTGTTCCACGGTCTGCCTTCCCATGTCCTGCGCCTGCACCAAGGCGATCAGTTGCGCGTGCTGGAGCACGGCGCTCATATTGTTTCCTGGGTTGCCGGCGGCCGCGAACGTTTCTTCCTGAGTCCCCGGGCCCGATTCGACGGCCGCTCCGCCATCCGTGGCGGCGTACCTGTCTGCTTTCCCCAGTTCAACCAGCGTGGCCCCCTGCCCAAGCACGGTTTCGCACGCACGCTGCCCTGGGGGGTCGAAGGCCCGGCCGAGTGCACGGCCGAGAGGGCGAGCCTGACCCTGTGCCTGCGCGATGGCGCACCCACCCGCGCGCACTGGCCGCAGGCCTTCGAGGCCCGCCTGCGCCTGGACCTGGCCCCGGGCAGCCTGCAGATCACGCTGAGCGTGCGCAACACCGACAGCCGGCCGCTGGACTTCAGCGGCGCCCTGCACAGCTACCTGGCCGTGGACGACATCGCTGAGGCCAGACTGGAGGGGCTGCAGGGCCAGACCGAATGGGATGCGGTACGCGACCACCATGGCCACGGGGCCAGTGTCCTTTGCTTCGAGGGCGAGTTCGACCGCGTCTACGCTGCCGCGCCGCAGCCCCTGAACCTGAGCGAGGGAGGGCAGGCGCTGGAAATCGCGCAGAGCCCGTCCTGGGCCCAGACCGTGGTCTGGAACCCCGGCGCAGCGCTGTGCGCCACGCTGGCGGATATGCCGGCCGATGGCCACCAGCGCATGCTCTGCGTCGAGGCTGCCCAGGTTCTGGCGCCCATCCGCGTGCCTGCCGGTGGCGTATGGTCAGGCTGGCAACGGCTGACCGTGCGCTGAGACCTACAATCCAAGCCATGCTGGCCAAACGTATCATCCCCTGCCTGGACGTGACGGGCGGGCGCGTCGTCAAGGGCGTGAATTTCGTCGAACTGCGCGACGCGGGGGATCCCGTGGAGATCGCCGCACGCTACAACGAGCAGGGCGCCGACGAGCTGACCTTTCTCGACATCACCGCCACCAGCGACGGGCGCGACCTGATCCTGCACATCATCGAGGCCGTGGCCTCCCAGGTCTTCATTCCCTTGACGGTCGGCGGCGGCGTGCGCACGGTGGAAGACGTGCGGCGCCTGCTCAACGCCGGGGCCGACAAGACCAGCTTCAACTCCGCGGCCATTGCCAATCCGCAGGTCATCCGCGAAGCCTCGGCCAAGTACGGGGCCCAGTGCATCGTGGTGGCCATCGACGCCAAGCGCCGTTACGGCGAAGACGTGCTGGCACGCGGCGAGGGCTGGGATGTCTACAGCCATGGCGGGCGCAAGAACACCGGTCTGGATGTCGTGGCCTGGGCGAAGCAGATGGCCGAACACGGCGCCGGCGAGATCCTGCTGACCAGCATGGACCGCGACGGCACCAAGTCCGGCTTCGACCTGGCGCTCACGCGCGCGGTCAGTGATGCGGTGGATGTGCCCGTGATCGCCTCTGGCGGCGTGGGCAATCTCGATCACCTGGTGGAGGGCATCCAGCAGGGCGGGGCCGATGCCGTGCTGGCCGCCAGCATCTTCCATTACGGCGAATACACCATTGCCCAGGCCAAGGCGCGCATGGCGCAGGCCGGCATTCCGGTGCGCATCGAGACCGACTGAATTCGCAGGACAATCGCAGCATGAACTGGCTCGACGACGTGAAATGGGATGCCCAGGGCCTGGTGCCCGTGATCGCCCAAGAGCAGGGCAGCAAGGACGTGCTGATGTTCGCCTGGATGAACCG
>JAYNNS010000156.1:0-531 GCA_038112835.1 Curvibacter sp.
GGTCGATGGCCACGGCGCGCGCGGCGGCCTTGCCTTCCTCGGTCGTCATGCTGCGGCCGAACTGGCCGACCCAGGGCTTGCCGTCCTTCTTGGCGATGTGGCCGCTGAGGAAGACCAGTGGACCGGTCTGCACATAGGGCACATAGGCCGCGGCCGGTGTGGCGACCGGGGGCAGGGTGATGCCGAGCTGCTTGAGCTTGTCGTTGACGTTCATGGGGACTCCGTAGGGTTGCGGGCTGCAAAACGCCCGATTGTCGGGTATTGTTGTCGGCGCATCGCGCCCCTGTCTCCATGACGCATTCCCTCGCCCATTTGCCGCGCGACAGCCGCGACACCCTGTTCCTGCTGGCTGTGATCGCCTGGGTCCTGCTGCCGCATGCGGCCCATCTGCCCTGGTGGTGCAGCACACTGGCCGCGGGCATGCTGGCCTGGCGCGGCTGGCTGGCCGTCAGCCTGCGCCCGCTGCCCGGGCGCTGGTGGCTGCTGGGCGCGCTGCTGCTCACGGTGGCCGCGACCTGGGCCACCCACCGC
>JAYNNS010000156.1:541-6930 GCA_038112835.1 Curvibacter sp.
CGGTGTCACGCTGATCGTGGTGCTGTTGGCACTCAAGACCCTGGAGCTGCGCGCACGGCGCGATGCCTTCGTGGTCTTCTTCCTCGGCTTCTTCACGATGCTGACGAACTTCTTCTATTCCCAGTCCCTGCTCACCGCCGCGGCCATGCTGCTGGGCCTCATGGGCCTGCTCACGGCCCTGGTCAACAGCCACATGCCGGCCGGCCGGCCCTCGCTGTGGCAGTCGGCCCGGCTGGCCACGCGCATGACCCTGCTCGGTGCGCCCATCATGGTGCTGCTCTTCGTGCTGTTCCCGCGCATGGCGCCGCTGTGGGGCACGCCGGGCGATGCCATGAGCGGGCGCAGCGGGCTGTCGGGCCGCATGCAGGTCGGGCAGATCACCCGTCTGGCGCTGGACGACAGCATCGCGCTGCGCGTGCGTTTCGAGGGCGAGCCGCCGCCGCAGGGCCTGCTCTACTTCCGCGGCCCGGTGCTCTCCACCTTCGACGGCCGCGAGTGGCTACCGCTGCAGCCCACCTTCCGGCTGAACGACCGGCCGCGCGCGGAGCTGCAGGTCTCCGGCGCCGCCCTGCGCTACGAGGTGACGCTGGAGCCGCACAACCGGCCCTGGCTGCTCACGCTGGATGCCACCGCCCGCCCGCCGGAGCTGCCGGGCGAGCTGGAAGCGCGCATGAGCGAGGAGCTGCAATGGCGCGCCAGCACCACGGTCAACGACCTGCTGCGCTACCGTGCCGAGGCGCACACGGTCTTTCGCCACGGGCCGTCGCGCATGATCGCCAGCCTCAGCGACTACCTCGCGCTGCCCCCGGGCTACAACCCCCGCACCCTGCAGTGGGCGGCGGACCTGCAGCGCGAGACGCGCGGCGATCCCGTGGCGCTGATCGAACGCGTGCTTGCCCAGCTGCGCACCGGCGGCTATGTCTACACGCTGGAACCCGACCTGTACGGCCAGCACACGGCCGACGAGTTCTGGTTCGACCGCAAGGCCGGTTTCTGCGAACACATGGCCTCGGCCTTTGCCGTGCTCATGCGGGCCGCGGGCATCCCGGCGCGCATCGTCACCGGCTACCAGGGCGGGGGACTCAACGCGGTGGACAAGTTCTGGGTCGTGCGCCAGAGCGACGCCCATGCCTGGACCGAGGTCTGGCTGGCGGGCCAGGGCTGGGTGCGGGTGGATCCCACGGCCTCGGTCATGCCTGGGCGCATCGGCTCGCCGCAGCGCCTGGTTGCGCCGCGCGGCGCCGTGGCCACCGCGATGGGGGCCGTGATCAGTCCGACCTTCGTGCAGAACGTGCGGGCGCTCTGGGAGGCGGTCAACAACGCCTGGAACCAGCGCATCCTCAACTACACCCAGAGCCGCCAGCTCGACCTGCTGCGTGCGCTGGGTTTCGAGGCACCGAGCTGGGAGGACCTGGGCTACCTGCTGCTGGGTGCGCTGGTGCTGGCCAGCCTGGCCGGCGCGGCCTGGACGCGCTGGGAACGCAGCCGCCGCGACCCCTGGCTGCGCCTGCTCGACCGGGTGCGTCAGCGCCTGCAGGGTGAAGGCCTGCCGGCCGGTGCGGCGGCCACGCCACGTGAACTGGCGCGCCTGCTGGCCTTGCGGCACGATCCCGCGGACAATCGGGTGCAGGCCATCCAGGCGTGGCTGCAGCGCTTCGAGGTGCTGCGCTATGCGCCCGGGGGCCGCAGGGCCGCGGCCGATCTGGCGGCCCTGCGACGCGAATGGAATCAACTGAGCTGGCCCCCGTGAACCGACGTCTTTCCACCCTGCTGCTGGCCCTGTTGCTGGGCGCCTGGACCACTGCCCAGGCCAGCACGCCCAAGCCGCGTCTCAAGCGTGCGCAGGAGTCCGTACCCCAGTTGATCGAGGGCAGCGGGCCGCCCTACGCCAGGCGTGCCGAGGCCATGGCCCTGGCCGACGAGATCGCGCAGCAGCACGACCTGGACCGCACCTGGGTGCGGCGCGTCATCGGCAAGGCCCGTCACGTGCCGCAGCTGGCCAAGCTGGTGGTGCCGCCGCCGGTCACCACGCCGCGCAACTGGCAGCAGTACCGCAGCCGTTTCCTGGAGGCCGAGCGTGTGCAGGCCGGTGTGGCCTTCTGGCGCACACACGAGACGCTGCTGCAGCGCGCCAGCAGCACCTACGGCGTGCCGCCCGAGATCATCGTCGGCATCATCGGGGTGGAGACCTACTACGGCCGCCATCTCGGGCGCTACCGCGTGCTCGATACCCTGGCCACCCTGGCCCTGGACTTCCCGCCCGAGCATCCGCGCGCCGCGGCGCGCAGTGCCTTCTTCCGTGCCGAGCTCGGTGAGTTCCTCAAGCAGCGCCATGGGGCGGGGCTCGATCCCTTCAAGGCCCGGGGCAGCTATGCCGGTGCCATGGGCATCCCGCAGTTCATGCCCTCGAGCTGGGCCCGCTACGCGGTCGATTTCGACGGGGACGGCCGCATCGACCTGCTCGACAGCCCCGCCGATGCCATCGGCTCGGTCGCCCACTACTTCAAGGCCTTCAACTGGAAGCCGGGCATGCCCACCCATTACACGGTGGACTTCGACTATTCGCGCCTGGACATGCCCACGCTGCTGGCGCCCGACATCAAGCCCACCTTCGGCGTCGAGCAGTTCGCAGCCAAGGGCGTGGTGCTCGGGCAGGCCGCCCGCCAGCACGAGGGACCGCTGGCCCTGGTCGAGCTGCAGAACGGCGACTACTCGCCCAGCTACGTGGCCGGGACCGAGAACTTCTATGTCGTGACGCGCTACAACTGGAGCAGCTACTACGCGCTGGCCGTGATCGAGCTCGGGCAGGCCGTGGCGATGGCGCGCCAGGACGCGCTGGCCCTGCAGGCTCAGCCCGGCAGCACGGATTCGAACACCGGATGCAGGGTGTCGACCCAGAGGTCGACCTCGCTCTCGCCGATCTGCAGATAGGCCAGGCAGGCCGGGCCGTGCTGCGCCCATTCGCGCTGGGCCGGCACCCCCTCGAAATCCGCCACCAGATGTTCGGCCACCGCCGCCAGCGCGACCAGCGAGCGCACGCCCGCCGGGATGGCGCTCACGCGCAGCACATGGAAGTCGTGGTGCAGCCGGATCGCGAAGGCGATCACCGGCGGCAGGTGCCAGGTGCGCGCCACGATGGCACCCACCACCGCATGGTCGGTCCGGTGCACGGCGTTCTCGGTCTCGATGAAGCTGCGGTCCTGCCGCGCCATGGCCTCGGCCAGCGTGCCGGCATAGCCGCGCACGCCCTGCAGCAGGATGGGCTGGCCCACGTGCATGAACAGGCCGCAGGTCTGCGCCACTTCGGCATCCAGGCCATAGAGCTGGCGGGCGATGAAGGCCATGGCCAGCGAGCGACGCGTGGACGTCTCCCAGAAATGCTCGAGCAGGGGTGAGCTCGTGCGGATGGCCTTGCGGGCCAGGAAGCCGGTGAGCAGGGCCGCCGCCTGCCCCAGGCCCAGCAGGCTCACGGCCTCGGCCACTGTCTGCGCAGGCCGGGTGCGGCTGTAGAGCGGGCTGTTGGCCGCGCGCAGCAGTGCCGCCGCCATGGCCACGTCGCTGTTCGCAATGCGCAGGATCTCCGCCGGGTCCGGATCGCTCTGGCGCATCTCGAGCTGCAGGGCGGTCAGCAGCTCGGGGCAGGGCGGGATCACGATGTCGCGCACCGCACCTTCGGCCCGGGCCCGGTCCAGTTCCCGGTCGATGTCGACGATCTGCAGGGTGGCGGGGCTGACAGCTTGCGGCATGGTGGGCCTATCATCGCCCCGCCTCCGCACGGGCGCAAGCTGCGGTTTTACTCAGGCCGCGGGGGGACGCCGCCGGGGTGATGCCAGTAGCGCCGCCGCAGTGCGCGTTCGCATGCCGGAGGCTGCGCCTGCAGCGACTGCCAGTGCGCCGCACCGCAGCGGGCCGAATCCAGCACCTGCACGCCGCGCGCGTCGTAGCGCGCGATCACCTCCGGGGCCGGGTGGCCGTAGCGGTTGCGGTAGCCAGCCTGCACCAGGGCCCAGCGCGGTGCCACGGCGTCCAGAAACGCCGGCGTGCTGGACGTCTTGCTGCCGTGGTGCGGTACCAGCAGCCAGTCGGCACGCAGCGCCGCGCCTTCGGCCAGCAGCCGGGCCTCCTGCTCCTTCTCGATGTCGCCCACCAGCAGCGCGCTGTGCGCTCCGTTGCTGATCCGCAGCACGCAGGACAGCGCATTGCTGCGCCGCGCGCGCCCGTAGTCCTCGGCCCGGGGGTGCAGCACCTCGAACTGCACGCCGTCCCAGTCCCAGCGCTGTCCGGCCTCGCAGCGCTGCCCGGGGCGTACGGCCTGCAGTTCGTGCGCGGCGTCGAGCGAGCTCAGCAGGCGCGCTCCGGGCTGCGCACCGAGCACGGAGGCGGCCCCACCCGTGTGGTCGCTGTCGCGATGGCTGAGCACCAGCATGTCCAGGCGCACGCCCTGGGCGCGCAGCAGCGGCACCAGCACGCGTTGGCCGGCGTCGCTGTCGTTGGCGTAGCGCGGCCCGGTGTCGTAGAGCAGGGCATGCGTGGCCGTGCGCACCAGCACCGCATTGCCCTGGCCCACGTCCGCGGCCAGCAGCTCGAACTGGCCCGCGGGTGGCGCGGGGGGGTGCCAGAGCAGCACCGGCAGCAGCAGGGGCAGGCCCGCGAGCTTGACCGGCCAGGGCAGGCGCAGCACCAGCAGCAGCCCGCCCAGCACGGCCGCCAGGCCGGCCCACGGCGGGGCCTGGGCCACGGCCAGCGTGGCCAGGGGCAGGGCCGCGAGCGTACCGAGCAGCATGCCCAGCGCCTGCACGGCCCAGGCCGCGGCATCCCACAGCGCAGGCCAGAGCGTGCCCAGCAGTGCCAGCGGCGTCACGCCCAGCGTGACCCAGGGGATGGCCAGCAGGTTGGCCAGCAGCCCGACCAGCGAGACTTCGCCGAAGAAGAGCAGGGTCAGCGGCGCCAGGGCGAGGGTGATCAGCCACTGCTCGCGCAGCAGGCCCAGCAGCCGCGCCTGCCAGCTGCGGGGGGCCTCCTGGCTCTCCTGGCCGACGCCGGCGAACAGCACGGCCACGGCGACGAAGCTCAGCCAGAAGCCCGGCTGCAGCAGCGCCCAGGGGTCGGCGGCCAATACCACGGCGGCCGTCAGCAGCCACAGCTGTGGCCAGGGCCAGCGCCGCGCCGTCAGGCGCAGCAGCGTGACCGTGGCCAGCATGAACACGGTGCGCTGCGCCGGCACGCCCCAGCCGCTGAAGACGGCGTAGGCGGCAGCCAGCAGCAGGCCACCGAGCAGACCCGCATGCTGGGCCGGGTAGCGCAGGCACAGGCGCGGCGAGGCACGCCAGAGCGCGCGCAGCAGCAGGGCCGCGAGCCAGGCGAAGAGCGTGATGTGCAGGCCCGAGATGCTCATGAGGTGGGCCACGCCGGTGGCGCGGAACACGTCCCAGTCGCTGCGCGCGATCGCCTGCTGGTCCCCCGTGACCAGAGCGGCCACCACGCCGTAGGCGCGGGCCCGGGCCTGCTCCGCCGCTGTCTCGGGCAGCGCCGGCGCGCGCTGCTGGATGGCGTCCCGCACCTGCTGGCGCAGCCCCTCGACGCGGTGCTGGCCGCTGTCGCCCAGCCGTTCCGGGGCGGGGTCGCGCCGGCCTGTGCGCACATAGCCCGTGGCCTGCAGGCCTTGCTCCCAGAGCCAGAGCTCGAAGTCGAAGCCGTGCGGGTTGCGGGCGCCGTGCGGCGCCCGCAGGCGGGCGTTGAACTGCCAGCGCTCGCCGGCCTGCAGCACCGGCGCTTGCAGCAGGGGTTCGAGCAGGGCGCCGTCCTCGTTGCGCAGGCCGCCGTACCAGCTCAGGTAGAGCCGTGGCGGGAGCTGCACCGCCTGGCCGTCGAGCGTGGCCTGCTCGACCTGGAAGCGAAAGCGTGTGCTGTTCTCGCCGAACTGCGGCATGGACGCGATGCGGCCCACCAGGCGCAGATCCCGGCCTTCGAGGGCCGGGTCCAGTGCCTGCTGCCGGAAATGCAGGGCGCGCAGGCCGGTGCTGGCGCCGGCCAGCAGCGCTGCGGCGACAAAGGCGCACAGCAGGCGACCCCAAGGCCACGGCAGCCGGCGCAGGGCCAGCACCAGGCCGAGCGCGCCGGCCAGCGCCAGCGCATAGTCCGTCGCTGGCCAGAGCGCGGGCTGCTGCAGCTGGAGCACCAGGCCCGTGATGCCGCCCAGCAGGATGGGCGTGAGCAGACGGGCGGGGGAGGCGGCGCGGGCTTCGGGCATGGGGGGATGCTAAGCCGGAACCGCGCCGCGCGCGTCGCATGAACAGGGGAGGCCGGGACGGCCCCGCGCGGCGCTCTCTCAATAGAGCGCGAGGGCCTGCAGGCACTGGCGCCGGTGCATCTCGCCCTGGGCCGGGGGC
>JAYNNS010000157.1:0-6929 GCA_038112835.1 Curvibacter sp.
CCAGTTTCCCGGCATACGGCTCACGCACGACCACTGGTGCGATGGGGTCACAGGGTGAAGGCCCCTCACCCATCCCACCAGATTAAAGTCCCCTCGTGCTGGGGACCGGCTTGATGACCTTCAAGCAAAGGGCGTGGACACGTGTATGGCAGACCTTATGCAATAGGACTCGGTTGGACAGCGCATCGCTGCCGCCAAGCTCAATCGGAATGAGGTGGTGATCCTCATCCTTTTCGCAGTCTAGGTCTATTGCCTGCTCACAGTGAGCGCAGTTCCCCCACTGATCCAACCACAGTTTGCGGCGTTGGCTGTCCCAGATGTCCTTGGACATCCGTTGCACCCTCAACCGCTCGCCGTAGGCCAGATCTGCTGGGTCGAAAGGGTTGAAGTCCCCTTTCACTTTTACGTGACGCACGATGGGTGTGTCCGCGAGCCGATACAGCCGGAGCTGTACTGGCCGATCCCACCGGTCCGTGGTGTTGGCCACGAACTCGTTGCGATCCCCCACTCGCTGCCAGTGGTGCGTGAACACCCATTTGGCCGTCTTGCGGGGATGCGTACGCCGCCCCCAGCGCATCAACCGCCAGAAGATCAGGTGGTCGAGTTTGCTGAAGGTGGCTTTGGCCACCGTGCCTTTGTGATACTGAGCCCACCCCCTGAGGGACAGGTTCAGGCGCTTTATGAGCGTTTCCTTCAGATCCTTGGATAGCGAACCGGCGATGATCTCCCTGACCTTGCGGTAGAACGCTTGCACGTTCCTGCGGTTGGGCTTGATGAGCAACTTGCCGGAGTACTTCCGGAAGTTCCACCCAAGGAAATCGAATCCTTCGTCAATATGCACGATGCGCGTCTTGGCCGTGGATAGCATCAATCCCCGCTCGCGCAGGAACGATTCGATCCACGGCTGGACTGCGGTTTCCAGCAACTCTTTCGAGCCACAGGTCACGACGAAGTCATCGGCATACCGCACTAGATTCACCTTCGCGCTAGCAGCCCGGGTAGCGCCCAATGTCGTTCGTAAGAACGACAGCAGACTCCGTTCCATGCCATCCAGCGTGATGTTCGCTAACACCGGAGAGATGATCCCGCCTTGCGGCGTTCCTTCCTCCGTGCGGTGGAGCTGACCCCTGTCGACTACTCCCGATTTCAACCACTTTTGCAGTGCTCGCTTGTCCATGTGAACATTGGCAAGCAGCCAGTCGTGGTTGATGTGATCAAAGAACCCTTCGATGTCCGCGTCCAGCACCCATTGGGCCGAGGCCTTTTGGGATAGGGATATGAACAGCTGTTGCCGCGCGTCATGTGTGGATCGACTTTTCCTGAACCCATAGGAGTTCGGATCGGCCGCACATTCTGCGACGGGCTCCAGCGCGAGCAGGTGTAGCGCCTGCATCGCCCGGTCCAACATGGTCGGTATGCCCAGAGGGCGCTTCTTCCCGTTGGCCTTGGGGATGAAAACTCGCCGCAGAGGGCGAGCTCGATACCCCGGTTGGTTCAATCGATCAACCGCTTTCCATTTCTTCTGAGGCGTGTCCCAAAGTTCGCCATCGACGCCACTCGAACGCTTCCCTTGGTTCTCAGTCACTCTCCTGACGGCCAATGCCTTGGCCTGCCAGGATCGGATCAGGCTTCGTTGGAGTCGTTTGACCCGCCGAAAATCCTTTTCCAGTTCTGCCTGCGCTATGCGCATCTGCGCCCTTCCGACGAACAGCATGACGTGCTTCCAATCGATGGAGTGCCAGTCAGTCGGTCCGCTCGGAGACGCAGCACTGTTGCCAGCGTGTTCCATACCATTCTCCGATGAGGTTAGACCCATTGAAGAAGGCACTGACCCCGAGGGTCAGATACCCTCTGGGTCGTTGATAAGTCGCAGCGGCTTGACGCTGCCGCACCTGAGGCAAGTCTGCTCGCTTTCGCTTAGGCATGACCTATCCGATCCGTTACAGACCGGCATTCGCTTCTTGCCTCTTCCTCTACCCCCTCCACGTCTACCCTTGATTACTCGCGGGCTACCGACACCTCGCGGCGCCGGAGTGAGTGGGGCTTACCTCGTTTCTCCCGATGCCCAGTCCGGTGGCTACCGGACCGATGGGGTTAGGGACTCAAATATCCGCCGCAGGTCGTGCAGGGAACGAACGGCAATACATGACATGCCGTTCCAGACCTGGTGCCGTTTTGGCCGCAGCTCCCCTCCTAGGAGGGAGGCAAGCGTAAGCTGCTTACTGTTAACGACGGTTCTAGCTTGAGTTCACCTTTCGATTTCCCATACCCTTTACCTTCGCGTCTCCTCGCAGTCTTGCTCTGCGCGTCGGACCCGCTCGCGCGGATTCTGTGTGCCGAAGCACGGGACGTTTAACCACAGCTCCGCACCCCCCGATTACTCAGGACGCACGTGTGGTGAAGGTCACCCCGTTCCGGGGGCGGTTTCCGTAGGAAACAAGACATCGGAAGCGGTTACGCTTCCTATCTGCGATCCACTACAACCGAAGTTGTAACAGATGTAACAGTCGCACTCTCCCGAGTGTTTATGTCTCAATTTGACAACGAAATGTCCTCCCGAAGGGGGGCATTTCTCTTTTGCTGCGGCCCGAAGGCCTCCGCCGAAGCAGCCAAATAGAGCCATTGGGCTGCTACTTTGTGACCCTCTTGCGAGGGTAGAATTCGCCTCTTTCCAGAGGGAGAATCCTTCGTTGATAGACGGCCACATGGAGCCGAATGAAGCGACATCGAGTCGCACCATGGGCACAGTTTAGCGTTTTGCCTTCTTGACTTTCTTCCGGTCGGCGCGCATCTCCACCCCCTGCTGACTGGAATACACCCCATGGCTTCCGCCCTCACCGACAAACTCAGCCGCCTGGTCAAGGAAATCCGCGGCCAGGCCCGCATCACCGAGTCCAATGTGGCCGACATGCTGCGCGAGGTGCGCATGGCCCTGCTGGAGGCGGACGTGGCCCTGCCCGTGGTGCGCGACTTCGTCGCCCGCGTCAAGGAGAAAGCCCTGGGCCAGGAGGTCATGGGCTCGCTCACACCGGGCCAGGCCCTGGTGGGCATCGTCAACCGCGAACTCGCCGCCACCATGGGCGAGGGCGTGGCCGACATCAACCTGGCGGCCCAGCCGCCGGCCATCATCCTCATGGCCGGCCTGCAGGGCGCGGGCAAGACCACGACCACCGCCAAGCTCGCGCGCCACCTGATCGAGAAGCGCAAGAAGAAGGTGCTGACCGTCTCGGGTGACGTCTACCGCCCGGCCGCCATCGAGCAGCTCAAGACCGTCACGGCCCAGGCCGGTGCCGAGTGGTTCCCCAGCACGCCGGAGCAGAAACCGGTGGACATCGCGCGCGCCGCGCTGGACCACGCCAGGAAGCATTTCTTCGACGTGCTGCTGGTCGACACGGCCGGCCGTCTGGCCATCGACGAAGCCTTGATGAAGGAAATTCGTGAGCTGCACGCGGTGCTCAACCCGGTCGAGACCCTGTTCGTGGTCGACGCCATGCAGGGCCAGGATGCGATCAACACTGCCCGGGCCTTCAAGGAAGCCCTGCCGCTGACCGGCATCATCCTGACCAAGACCGACGGCGACTCGCGCGGTGGCGCGGCGCTCTCGGTGCGCGCCGTCACCGGTGTGCCCATCAAGTTCGCCGGCACCAGCGAGAAGATCGACGGCCTGGAGGTCTTCGACGCCCAGCGCCATGCCGGCCGCGTGCTGGGCATGGGCGACATCGTGGCCCTGGTCGAGCAGGTCACGGCCAACGTCGACGTGGAGGCGGCGCAGAAGCTGGCCGCCAAGGTCAAGAGCGGCGAGGGCTTCGACCTCAACGACTTCCTGGCCCAGCTTCAGCAGATGAAGCAGATGGGGGGGCTGTCCAGCCTGATGGACAAGCTGCCGGCCCAGATGGCGGCCAAGGCCGGTCAGGTGGACACCGACAGGGTCGAGCGCGATCTGCGCCGCAAGGAAGGCATCATCAACAGCATGACCCGGCTGGAGCGCAAGAAGCCCGAGATCATCAAGGCCACGCGCAAGCGCCGTATCGCCGCGGGCGCTGGCGTGCAGGTTCAGGACGTGAACCGCCTGCTCAAGGAGTTCGAGCAGATGCAGGAGATGATGAAGAAGATGAAGGGCGGCGGCATGATGAAGCTCATGAAGCGCCTGGGGGGCATGAAGGGCAAGGGCGGGATGCCCGGCCTGCCCTTCTGACGCCGAACCTGCTTTCGCTTACTTCCAGGGATTGAGCAGGCGGACCCCGGTCGGGGTGAAGTCACCCTCATTGCGGGTCACGACGGTCATGCCGTGCACCAGTGCCGTGGCGGCGATCAGGCCATCGCGCACGGGGCGCGGATCGGGCACGTGCAGGCGGGCACTGCGCAGCGCGACAGCCGTGTCCACATCCAGGATGCGGCCCGCAAAAGCGGGTAGGACATGCTGCGTCAGCCAAGTCCTGAAGATGGCGCCTTGTGCTGCATCTTTGCGTTCTGCAAGCAGCACACCGATCTCTAGCTCCTGTAAGGAGATGACCGAGAGGTAGAGTTCGGCCGCATCCACACTGTCGGCCCAAGCGGCCACCCGGGCATCAGCCCGGCCCGAGCGCACCTTGCGCAGTTCCGAAACGACGTTGGTGTCCAGCAGGTACATCAGGACAAGTCCGCTGCCCGGGCCCGATCCGTCAGCTGGGGAATTTCCAGTTCCAGCCCTTCGGGCCAGGGCATGGCTAGCAGGTCGGCAATGCGCTGGTGGCTTTGGCTGAGTTTCTTGTAGCTGGCAAAAGTCAGCAGCACGTGGGCCGGCTCACCCCGGTCTGTGATGATGACCGGCCCCAATTCCGCCGCCCGCTTGGCCTTGCCTGCATCCTGGTTGAATTCGCGGCTGGAGAGTGTGGTGATGGTCACGGTTGACCTCATGACATTAAATGTAGCAATGTTACTACATTCTGCTGGAGTGCCCCTGTTTTTCTTTCAGGCCTCGACCGTCAGCACATCCCCGCGGAGTGAGTGCGGGTAGGCCAGGCTGATCTTCACGTCCACCATCTGGCCGATCAGGCGTGTAGGGCCCTGGAAGTTCACCGCGCGGTTGCACTCGGTGCGGCCCATGAGTTCGCCGGCATCCCGTTTGGACGGTCCTTCGACCAGGATGCGCTGCACCGTACCGACGCGGCTTTCGCTGATGCGCCGCATATTGCCGTCGATCAGGGCCTGCACCTGCTGCAGACGCTTGAGCTTCACGTCATGCGGCGTGTCATCCGGCAGATTGGCCGCTGGCGTGCCCGGACGCGGGCTGAAGATGAAGCTGAAGGAGTTGTCGAAGTCCAGCTCCTCGATCAGCTTGATGTGTTTGGCGTGATCCTCATCCGTCTCGCCGGGGAAGCCGACGATGAAGTCGCTGGATAGCGACAGGTCGGGCCGGATCGCGCGCAGCTTGCGGATGGTGCTCTTGTACTCCATGGCCGTGTAGCCGCGCTTCATGGCCATGAGGATGCGATCGCTGCCGTGCTGCACCGGCAGGTGCAGGTGGCTGACCAGCTTGGGGACCTTGGCATAGGCCGCGATCAGCGCGGGCGTGAACTCGTTGGGGTGGCTGGTGGTGTAGCGGATGCGCTCGATGCCCGGGATGTCGGCCACGTACTCGATCAGTGTGGCGAAGTCGGCCATTTCCACGGCGCTCGTGACATTGGATATCTTGCCGCCCATCGGTGCCTGGTAGGCATTGACGTTCTGCCCGAGCAGGGTGATTTCCTTGACGCCCTGGTCGGCCAGGCCGGCAATCTCCACCAGCACATCCTCGAAGGGGCGGTGCACCTCCTCGCCGCGGGTATAGGGCACCACGCAGTAGCTGCAGTATTTCGAGCAGCCCTCCATGATGCTCACGAAGGCGCTGGCGCCTTCGGTCCTGGCGGGCGGCAGGTGATCGAACTTCTCGATCTCGGGGAAGCTGATGTCCACTTGGGGGCGGTGCTGCGCCTCACGCGCGGCCAGCAGCTCGGGCAGGCGGTGCAGGGTCTGCGGGCCGAAGACCACGTCCACATAGGGTGCACGGCGGATGATCTCGGCCCCCTCCTGGCTGGCCACACAGCCGCCGACGCCGATCTTCACGCCCTTCTTCTTGAGATGTTGCACCCGCCCGAGGTCGGAAAAGACCTTCTCCTGCGCCTTCTCGCGCACCGAACAGGTGTTGAAGAGGATCAGATCGGCCTGTTCCGGGTCGTCGGTCTTTTCGTAGCCCTGGGCCGCGCCCAGCACATCGGCCATCTTGTCCGAGTCGTACTCGTTCATCTGGCAGCCGAAGGTCTTGATGAAAACTTTCTTGCTCATGGGGTGTTCCTGGAGGGCGTTCGGGCCCTGCTGTCCGCGCACCGGCTGGGTGCGGCTTCCTGCGCCGGCTCAGTAAGTGGGCGGCGGCGGCGGGGGCGGGGTGTGGAGGAGGATCTCGCGCATCGTGAGGATCCACACCTCGTGCACCAGGCCCAGGGGCTCCAGGGTGTAGAGCACCTTGAGGTCCTGGCCGACCAGTGCGGCCGACATGACCATGAGATTGTTGGTGCCGCGGATGCGCGCGCCGGGTGAGAGCCGGGCCGGTTTGCCGTCCAGCAGCACTTCGGGCGGCGCCACCACGCGCAGCACGCCCAACTTGGCGCGGGGCGAAATCGGCGGGATGCGCTGCGGGTCCGGAGGCAGGTCCTGGAGCGTGGGTGCGCCCGGTGACGGCAAGACGGTTTGCGCCAGCAATGCATGCCCTGGCAGGGCCAGGCAGCCAGCAAGCAACAGGAAGGAAAGACAGCGGTTCATGGTGTATATCCAGAGGCTGGCATGTGTGCGGAGGGCGCCGTGCTCGGCCCCGAGGAACCTTGATTGTATCGAGCAGCATGAGCTCCCACGATTTGCCCTATAATCTTGGGCTTGGATTGGCGGTGCCAGTCCAAGCCCTGGAGGTATAGCTC
>JAYNNS010000158.1:0-1027 GCA_038112835.1 Curvibacter sp.
GCGCCGTCCAGCACGCGCATGGAGCGCTCCACCTCGATGGTGAAGTCCACGAGGCCGGGGGTGTCGATGATGTTGAAGCGGTGCTCGGGATAGGACAGGTCCATGCCCTTCCAGAAGCAGGTGGTGGCCGCGGAGGTGATCGTGATGCCACGCTCCTGCTCCTGCTCCATCCAGTCCATGGTGGCGGCGCCGTCATGCACCTCACCGATCTTGTGGTTCACACCGGTGTAGAAAAGAATGCGCTCGGTCGTGGTGGTCTTGCCGGCGTCGATGTGCGCCGAGATACCAATGTTGCGGTAGCGCTCGATGGGCGTTTTGCGTGCCATGATGATCTTTCGTTAAACGGGTCAGGCCCGCTCGTGGCGGGCCTGCACACCAGGAACAGGAGGGCTTAGAAGCGGAAGTGGCTGAAGGCCTTGTTGGCCTCGGCCATGCGGTGCACTTCATCACGGCGCTTCATGGCGCCGCCACGGCCTTCGGTGGCCTCGATGATCTCGTTGGCCAGACGCAGGGCCATGGACTTCTCGCCACGCTTGCGGGCGGCTTCCTTGATCCAGCGCATGGACAGGGCCAGGCGGCGCACCGGGCGCACTTCCACCGGGACCTGGTAGTTGGCGCCACCGACGCGGCGGGACTTGACTTCGACCATGGGCTTCACGTTGTTGATGGCAACCGTGAACAGCTCCAGCGGGTCCTTGCCCGTCTTCTGGCCGATGGTTTCGAGGGCACCGTAGATTATGCGCTCGGCAACCGCCTTCTTGCCGCCTTCCATGATCACGTTCATGAACTTGGAGAGCTCGACATTGCCGAATTTCGGATCCGGCAGGATTTCACGTTTAGGGACTTCGCGACGACGCGGCATATTTCACCTCTATTTGCTTCAGTTGGCACCCTTTCGGGCACCGCGAGAGCCATCAGACTCCCACTTACTCGACCCACCCGGACGATTCCGAGCTCGGGGTCACTACGCTTGATCCGCCCGCGCAGAACGGGTCAAACACCGATCAATTCAAAAGACCGATCAGGC
>JAYNNS010000158.1:1037-6892 GCA_038112835.1 Curvibacter sp.
TCGGGTCACTACGCTCAAACCGTCTGCCTGACGGAACGAGCACCGAAAAACTCAAACCTGAAAATCAGGCCTTCTTGGGACGCTTGGCGCCGTACTTGGAACGGGCCTGCTTGCGATCCTTCACGCCCTGCAGGTCCAGAGAACCGCGGACGATGTGGTAACGCACACCCGGCAGGTCCTTGACACGACCGCCGCGCACGAGCACGACCGAGTGTTCCTGCAGGTTGTGGCCTTCGCCACCGATGTAGGAAATGACTTCGAAACCGTTGGTCAGGCGCACCTTGGCGACCTTACGCAGAGCGGAGTTCGGCTTCTTGGGCGTCGTGGTGTACACACGGGTGCACACACCGCGGCGCTGCGGCGAGTTTTGCATCGCGGGGCTCTTGGACTTGGTCGTTTCGACCTCACGCCCCTGACGCACGAGCTGGTTAATGGTTGGCATTGAAAAACGTCCCTCAACGTTTGAAAAAACGAAAACGTGAAACCCTTCGGAAATTCCGAAAAGCTTTCTAGTGTAGCAGCTGAGCCTGTCCACCGCAATCAAAAACGGCTGCGCTCCCGCCATCCCCGGCAGGGATGGACCAACCGGTCTTATTGAATCCAGAGGCGGAAAGCATCCCAAGCCTGCCCGATCAGACCCGCCTCGTCGACCCTGTCGAGCGCAAGCAATGGAATTTCAGATAGCGTGCGCTCACCCTCGTAAATCCGCAAGGTGCCGACGACCTGCCCCTTGCGCAAAGGAGCCACCAGCGGCTCGGGACGCAGGGCCTGGGTTTGCAAGCGGCTGGCCAGCCCCACCGGCACCGTGACCATCACGGCCTGGGGCCGCCCCAGCCGGACCTGCGCAGCGCTACCCTTCCAGACCCGGGGGGTCAGCACGGCCTGGTTGGCCTCGAAGAGCTTGACGGTCTCGAAGGCGGCGTAGCCCCAGTTCAACAGCTTCTGGGCCTCGCTGGCACGGGCACTTTCACTGGCCGCCCCCAGCACCACGGCCATGAGGCGGCGCGGCCCGGGCGCCCCGCCGGGCCCCAGGTTCGGGAACTCGCGCTGGGCGGTGGCGATGATGCAATAGCCGGCGGCCTCGGTGTGTCCCGTCTTGAGCCCGTCCACCGAGGGATCGCGAAACAGCAGCAGGTTGCGGTTGCTGTCATTGGCCGGTGGCGTGCCCGCGTAACGGTACTTGCGGATGGCATGGAAATGCGCACGGTCCGGGAAATCTCGCAGCAGCCGGGTGGCCAGCAGCGCCAGGTCGCGCGCCGTGCTCTGCTGGCCCGGCAGCGTCAGCCCGGTCGGCGTCAGGAAGCGGGTGGACTTCATGCCCAGGGCCTGGGCCTGCTCGTTCATCTGCTGCACGAAGCGCTCCACGCTGCCGGCCGTCCCTTCGGCCAGGGTGACAGCGGCGTCGTTGCCGGACTGGACCAGCAGGCCCTTGATCAGGTCTTCCACCGGCACCTTCATGCCCGTCTCGAGGAACATGCGTGAACCCGGCTGGCGCCGCGCGAGTTCGCTGACGGTCAGCTTCTGGTCCAGATCCAGCTTGCCCACGCGCAAGGCGTCGAAGACCAGGTAGGCAGTCATGAGCTTGGTCAGCGACGCCGGCGGCACCGGCGCTTCGGCCTCGCGGGCCGCCAGCTCCTGGCCGCTGCTGAGGTCCAGCAGCAGCCAGGACCGCGCCGCGATTTCGGGCGGCTGGGGCGTCGACTGTGCCAGGGCAATCGTGGCCAGCCCCAGCAGGGCCAGCAGACAGAACAGGCGCCGCATCATGGCGTGGCACTCAGGTGGCGCTGCACCAGGCTCTTGAGCAGCGGCAGTTGGCCGTGGAAGAAATGGCCACCGCCGGGCACCACGGTCACCGGCAGCACCTGCGGGCGCGCCCAGTCCATGACGGCCGCCAGCGGCACCGTGTCGTCCTCTTCGCCGTGCAGCACCAGGGTGCGCTCGTGCAGCTCGGCCGGGAGGGTCGCCACCCGGAAACGGCTGGCGGCCGCCCCCACGAACACCAGCTTGTCGAGCTGGCGTGCCGGCCACAGCGTCGCCAGCGTCTGGCTCATGACGAAGGAACCGAAGGAAAAGCCGGCCAGCGCCAGTGGCCCCTCGGGCGCGCATTGCCGCACCACGGCGAGGAAATCCTCCGTCTCGCCACGGCCTTCGTCGTGCACACCTTCGGTGGCCCCGACACCACGGAAATTGAAACGCAGCGCGTGCCAGCCGCACTGCACGAAGGCCCGCGCCAGAGTCTGCACCACCTTGTTGTCCATAGTGCCGCCGAACAGGGGATGGGGATGGGCGATCACGGCCACACCCCGCGGCGTGACATCGGCGGCCGGGGCATCGCGCAGCACCTCGATGCGCCCCGCCGGCCCCTGCAGCAGCAGGCGTTCGGTCTGGGCGTTCATGTCAGCGCCCCACGCCCGGCGGCGTCAGCAGACGCTCGACGACTTCGCCCTTCTTGAGGTGGGACTCGACGATCTCGTCGATATCCGCCAGATCCACATAGGTGTACCAGGTGCCTTCCGGGTAGACCACGGCCACCGGTCCGCCGGCGCAGCGGTCCAGGCAACCGGCGCGGTTGACCCGCACCTGGCCGGGGCCGGCCAGGCCCGCCGCCTTGACCTGAGATTTGCAGCGCTCGAAAGCAGCCTCGGCCTGGTGGTCGGCACAGCAGGCCTCGCCAGCGGCTCGCTGGTTGAGACAGAAAAAGATATGGTGCTTGTAATAGGAGGGGGCGTCGGCTTGTGAACTCATGCGCCGATTTTAGGTGCACCCCCGTCCGCCCGGGCTTGTCCCCAGATGCGCATCAGTACATACAGGAGCACGGCATAGGGCCAGATCCAGCCCAGCCACTGGCCTACGCCATGGAAGCGGATGAAGCGCCCCTGCTCCCAGATCTGCAGGTTGTGCGCGAAATAGGGGCTGGTCGGGGCGTGGTTGATCAGGCTCAGATAGATCCCCAGCGCCAGCAGCAGCAGGGCCGCGCCCACCCGTGCCGGCACCCGCAACAGCAGCAGGGCCAGCAGGCCGCCCAGCAGCAGGCCGGCCTGCACCGGCTTGCTGAACCAGGCCCAGGCATGGGTGGGGCCATAGCTCAGCGCGGCCGACAGGAGGCTGGCGCCCAGGGCCGCGGCAAAGACCGCCGCCACGAAGACCGCCCGACGCCCGACGGTCAGGATGACGCAGTAGCCGAGCAGGCAGGGAATCAGCACGCCCAGCAGCACGCAGCCGAGTTCGGCGGCGGACGGCAGCGGCTGCAGCTCCACGGCACGCAAGGGCAACCATTCGAGGAAAGGCGTGTCCAGCAGGAGCCCGGCCAGCGCCTCCTCGAGCCGCTCGTACACCTGCCCCAGGCCCAGCGGCACCGCCGCCGGAAACAGCAGGGCAAAAGGCCACAGGGCCAGCAGCACCAGGGCCCCTCGGGCATCGGGCACGAACCAGCGCTCACGAAAACGGATCCAGCGGGCGATGGCCCCGAACTTTTCCAGCAGGGTGGCACTGACCGCGCCCAGCCAGGCGCCGGCCGTGTTGAGCGCCCAGTCCACATTCGAGGGCACCCGGGCCGGCAGATAGCCTTGCAAGGTCTCCAGGCACAGCGACAAGGCCCCTGCCCCCAACGTGGCGCGCGCCACGGCCTGGGCGCCACGACCCGTGCGCAGGGCCGCGAGCGCGAACAGGAAGCCCAGCGGCGCGTAGCCCAGGACATTCGACAGCAGGTCGAAGCCCGTCCAGTAATGCGGCCAGGGTGCCAGCAGGAAGCCCCAGGGCAGCGGTCCCTGGTCGCGCCAGTCGGCAAAGGGATAGAGGCTGGCGTAGACCACCAGGCCCGCATAGACCATGCCCAGGGGCCAGGCCGAGGTCTTGTGCGGCATGCGACGCACCCGTCCTCAGAAAGGCTTGACCACCACCAGCACCACGGCCGCCAGCAGCAGCAGCACCGGGACTTCGTTGAACCAGCGGTACCAGACATGACCGTGCCGGTTCTCGCCGCGGCGGAACTTGCGCAGCAGCAGCCAGCAGGCATGGTGGTAGCCCAGCACCAGCAGCACGACCGCCAGCTTGGCATGCATCCAGCCCTGGCCCGGGCCGCGACCGATGCCATAGCCCAGCCAGAGCCAGAAGCCCAGCGCCAGCGCAGGCAGCGCCAGCAGGGTCGTGAAACGCAGCAGCTTGCCGGCCATGAGCAGCAGGCGCTCGCGCTCGGCCACGGAATCCGCCGGCACCTGGGCCAGGTTCACGAAGATGCGGGGGAGATAGAACAGGCCGGCAAACCAGCTGGCCACGAAGACGATATGGAAGGCTTTGACCCAGAGCATGGCCCGAGTTTAAAAAAAAACCCCGGCCAGAAGCCGGGGTTGCAAGCCTTTTTTGCTGTCACACATCAAGGCCCCGCTCAGGGAGGAAAAGCGGGGGGTGGCGAACCACCCGGGATGTAATCTAACAAAAAGGTCAGATGAATGCAAGCAGTGGCCGTAAAGCAGGCCGCAAACGGACATTTTCCGCACTTGGGCAGGTTTGGCCGGGCCTTGGAGGAATCGGGCACAATTTTCGCCATGACACCTTACGCTCCCTATCCCATGGGCCGGCCGCGCCGGCTGCGCCGCGACGACCACACCCGCAATCTGGTGCGGGAACACGCGCTGAGCGTGCATGACCTGATCTACCCGGTCTTCGTGCTGGACGGCCAGAACCGCCGCGAGGCCGTGGCTTCCATGCCCGGCGTCGAACGCCTGAGCCTGGATCTGCTCCTGCCCGTGGCCGAGGAATGCGTGCAGCTGGGCATCCCGGTCATGGCCCTGTTCCCGGTCATCGACAGCCGGCTCAAGACCCCGGACGGCCAGGAAGCGCACAACCCCGAAGGCCTGGTGCCTTGCGTGGTGCGCGAACTGAAGAAGCGCTTCCCGGAACTCGGCATCATGACCGACGTGGCGCTCGACCCTTACACCAGCCACGGCCAGGACGGCGTGCTCGACGACACCGGCTACATCCTCAACGACGAGACGGTCGAGATCCTGGAGCGCCAGGCGCTGACCCAGGCCCAGGCCGGCGTGGACATCGTCGCGCCCAGCGACATGATGGACGGCCGCATCGGTGCCATCCGCAGCGTGCTGGAAGCCAACCGCCTGGTGCACACGCGCATCATGGCCTACAGCGCCAAGTACGCCAGCGCCTTCTACGGCCCCTTCCGCGACGCCGTGGGCTCGGCGGCCAACCTGGGCAAGAGCAACAAGAAGGTCTACCAGATGGACCCGGGCAACACCGATGAGGCCCTGCGCGAAGTGGCGCTGGACATTGCCGAAGGCGCCGACATGGTGATGGTCAAGCCCGGCATGCCTTACCTGGACGTGGTGCGCCGCGTGAAGGACGAGTTCCGCGTGCCCACCTTTGCCTACCAGGTCAGCGGCGAGTACGCCATGCTCAAGGCCGCGGCGCAGAACGGCTGGCTGGACCATGACGCCGTGATGATGGAAAGCCTGCTGGGCTTCAAGCGCGCCGGCGCCGACGGCGTGCTGACCTACTTCGCCGTCGCCGCAGCGCGCCTGCTCAAGGCCTGAACCCGCCGGGGCCGCCATGCGCGTCTTCACCATCGGCCCCGGCAGCGTCAGCGAAAGCGACACGCCTCCCGCCCAGCTGCCGGCCCAGGGCCATGTGTGGATCGCCTGCAGCCGGCCCGAGTTCGAGGCCGGCTGGCCGCAGCTGCAGGCCACGCTGCAGGCCTTGTGCGGCCTGCAGCTCGTGGACCTGCACGTCTCGGACCTGCTCAACGCGCAGCTGCCCTCGCACTTCGACTACACCTCGCAGTACGACCTGCTGGTCTTCCGCCGCCTGGCCACCGCGAACGGGCGCGCCGAGGTGGCCGAGGC
>JAYNNS010000159.1:0-6836 GCA_038112835.1 Curvibacter sp.
CACATGATGAATTTGCCCTTTGACATGCACCGACTTGGCAAAGGGACAGAGATTGAGCCCGATCACCGCACGCTCCAGCCAGCGCTGCATGTCGCGACGCACCGCCGCCTGCACCTCGGACTGCCGGGTATCCGCGCTCACGCTGCATTCCTGCGCCCGAGCTGGTGGGCCAGGACCAGGCCCACCAGGGAACACGCACCGGTGGCCGCCCAGGTCCAGTGCCAGCCACCGGCCTGGCTGGCCACCCAGGCCACCAGGGGCGGGCCGGCAAATTGCCCGAAGGACGCCCACTGCTGCATCCAGCCCACCGTGGTGGACACCGTCCCCTCGCCCGGCGCCAGCCGCACCGCGAGCGAGAACAGCGTGCCCGGGATCATCCCGCCCACCATGGAAAACAGCAGCACGGCAATGAAGCGCAGCACCGCCGGCAGTCCGGCACCACCAGCCGACAGCGGCCAGACGGCGAAAGCCAGCAAGGTCCCGAAGCCCATCACGACAAATCCCGTGTAGAGCAGATGCTGCGGCCGTACGCTGCGGCTCAGCAAACGTCCGGAGGCGATATTGCCGACCATGTTGACCCCCGCGACCAGGGCCGTCAGCACGGCGCTGACGCCTCCGGCCACACCGGCCTGGGCGTAGATGGTGGGCAGGAAACCGATCACGGCCAGCCACTGGCCGGAATACATGGCAAAGCTCAGCGCCACGAGCCAGGGGCCGGGTGCCGTGAGCGTCTGTCGCAGACGCCCCCACCAGCCCGAGGCTGCGGCCGGGCTGGCTGCCCGGCGGTGCCGGTCGGACGGCACGTGACGCAGCACGGCCAGTGCCATGACCAGCGTGAGCGCGGCCAGCAGCCACCACCAGAAGGCCCAGCCGGTCCAGGCGATCACCAGAGGCCCGCACAGCAGGGCCGAGGCCGTCCCCAGGGGCATGTAGGCCCCCCAGAGCCCCAGCATGGCGCTCATGCGCTGAGCCGGCACCAGCAGGCGGATCAGGCTGGGCGCGGGCATGGAGACCAGCAGGAAGCCCAGCCCCTCCACGGCCCGCAGGACCAGCAGGGTCTGCGCATCGCGTGCCCAGCCGCCGAGCAGGGAAGCCAGGGTCAGGATCAGCAGGCCGCCGACCAGGCTGCGCTTCAGCCCGAGTCCATCGGCCGACAGGCCGACCAGCAAGCCCAGACTCATGCCGGCCAGCTGTACCAGCGACAGCAGGAAGCCGGCCTGCACCAGGCTCACGCCCAACTCGGCGCTGAGCACCGGCAGGGCGGGCGAAAGCTTGCCCACATGGAGGGCGGCCGCCACGCCCGCGCCGATCACCAGCCATGCTGCGGTCATGCCGGACTGGCGGGCGGCCGGTCCGGCATCGATCACGCCACGGCTCATGCCCACAAGTTCCTCCCGGTCAGCCGCTCATGCTCGCGGCTGGCGTAGCGGTCTGTCATGCCCGCGATGTAGTCGGCCACCACCCTCAGCGTGGCGTCTTCGGCCTGCCCCCCGTCCTGGGCGGCATGCACGCGGGCGGCGTAGCCAGCCTGCATTTCCTGCGGCGCCTCGCGATAGCAGGCGAAGAGCTCGCGGATCACCCGGCGGGCCAGGTCCATGGTCTGCATGACCTGGGGATGACGGTACAGGTTCTGGAACAGGAATTTCTTCAGTGCCACGGAGCGTTCGCGCATGTCCGCGCTAAAGCCCAGCTGGGCCGGCAGCTGGCGCGCCGCATCCGCACTGTCGGGCCGGCTCTCGCCCAGGCGTCGCTGCGTGGCGTCGATCACGTCATAGACCTGGGCGCTGAGCATGCGGCGGATGCTCTCATAAAGCAGGCGGCGTCCGGCCTCGGCTGCAGCCAACTGCGGGTGATCGCGTAGCGCCTGCTGCCGATGCGCCTCGAACAAGGGCACGGCCGCGAGCTGCTCCAGGCTGATCAGCCCCGAACGCACCCCGTCGTCGATGTCATGCGCGTTGTAGGCGATCTCGTCGGCGAGGTTGCACAGCTGCGCCTCCAGGCTGGGCTGGGTGCGGTCGAGAAAGCGGCGCGCCACGCCACCGGGTTCCGCCGCCTCGATCTGCTCGGCATGCACGCGCGAGCAGTGCTTGAGAATACCCTCGCGTGTCTCGAAGGTGAGGTTCAGGCCGTCGAACGCCGGGTAGCGCTCCTCCAGCTGGTCGACCACGCGCAGGCTCTGCAGATTGTGTTCGAAACCGCCATGACCGGCCATGCACTCGTTGAGCGCGTCCTGCCCCACATGGCCAAAAGGCGTATGCCCCAGATCGTGCGCCAGCGCGATGGCCTCGACCAGGTCTTCGTTCAGACCCAGGGAGCGGGCGATCGAACGCCCGAGCTGAGCCACCTCCAGCGAATGCGTGAGCCGCGTGCGGAACAGATCACCCTCGTGGTTGAGGAAGACCTGGGTCTTGTAGACCAGGCGACGAAAGGCCGTGGAGTGGACGATGCGGTCGCGATCACGCTGGTATTCGGTGCGTGTCGGCGCCGCCGCCTCAAGGTGACGCCGGCCCCGCGTGCGCGCCGGGTCACTGGCGTAGGCAGCAAGCATCGATGACCTCGCGCACCAGCGCATCGGGCGCACCGCGCACGGCGGCTCGCCCCGGCGCCTCGATCACGACGAACTTGATTTCTCCGGCTTCGGCCTTCTTGTCGACCCGCATGTGGGCGAGGTAGCTGCCTGCGTTGTCCCGGGGATCGAGCTGCGGTCCGACCACCGGCAAGCCCGCGCGCTCGATCAGTCGGCGCAGACGCAGCACAAAGGCCGCGTCCACCAGCCCCAGCCGCTGCGAGAGCGTGGCCGCCATCACCATGCCGCAGCCGACCGCCTCGCCGTGCAGCCACTGGCCATAGCCCAGGCCGGCCTCGATGGCATGGCCGAAGGTGTGACCGAAATTGAGGATGGCGCGCAGGCCCGATTCGCGCTCGTCCTGCCCTACGACCTCGGCCTTGATCTCGCAACTGCGGCGCACCGCGTGGGCCAACGCCGACATCTCGCGTGCGCGCAGCGCGTCCATGTTCTGTTCCAGCCAGTCCAGCAGGTCCATGTCCGCAATGGGTCCGTACTTGATCACCTCGGCCAGACCGGCGCTGAGTTCGCGCTCGGGCAGGGTTCGGAGGGTGTCCAGGTCGCAGATCACGCGCTGCGGCTGGTAGAACGCACCGATCATGTTCTTGCCCAGCGGGTGGTTGATGGCCGTCTTGCCGCCCACCGACGAGTCCACCTGGGCCAGCAGCGTCGTGGGGACCTGAACGAAGGGCACCCCGCGCATGTAACTGGCCGCGGCATAGCCCGTCATATCGCCGACGACGCCCCCCCCCAGGGCATACAGCACCGTCTTGCGATCGCAACCCTTCTCCAGCAGGAGATCGAAGATCCGGTTGAGGGTCTGCCAATCTTTGTGCACCTCCCCATCCGGCAGGGCCAGCACATGTACCTGTGCATGGTGCGCGCCCAGCACCTGCCGCAAGGCCTGCGCATACAGCGGCGCCACGGTGGTGTTGGTGACGATCACAGCCTGGGACGCGCACGGCAGGCCGGCAAAGCTGGACGCTTGTGCCAGCAGGCCGCTGCCGATCTGGATGGCATAGCTGCGCTCGCCCAGATGGATCTGCAAGGGCGCGGACGCTTTGGGAGCGGGAATCGTGAGGCTGGACATCCCGCTAGTTTAGGGCAGCGGCCCGACCCGCATCCGAGCGCGGTGAAATCGCGCGACGGCTAGGCGGGCGGCAGCAGCCCGGCCAGCTCCAGCTGCATGGTGATCATGTTGACCAGGGTCGAGACAGAGGGACGCCCGGTGTCGATGACGAAATGCGCGGTCTCCCGGTACAGCGGATCCCGCGCAGCATAGAGGTCGCGCAGGCGTTGCAACGGGTCCTGGACCTGGAGCAGAGGGCGCTGCGTGTCGTGCCGCAGCCGCCGCATCAGCTCTTCGGGCGTCGACTTGAGGTAGATCACCTGGCTCCGCTGGCGCAGGTGCTCCCGGTTGACCAGTCGCAACACCGCCCCCCCGCCAGTGGACAGGACTCCCCCGACCCGGGTGAGTTCGTCGATGACCTCGGTCTCGATGTCGCGGAAACGCTCCTCGCCCTCGCGCTCGAAGAACTCGCGGATCGAGCAGCCGACACGCTGCTCGATCACCTGATCCGAATCGGCGTAAGGAAGATGGAGACGCCGCGCCAGCTGCCGCCCCACCGTCGACTTGCCGGAGCCCGGCAGGCCGATCAGGCTGATGGACAGGCGCGTGTGATGGACGGGGTTCAACGCAGGGACGTACGATCCGTCAACGCCTTGGGGGTGATGAAGACCAGCATCTCCCGCTTCTCCGCCCGCTTGACCTTGTTGCGGAACAGCACGCCCAGGCCCGGCAGGTCGCCGAAGAAGGGTACCTTGGCTGTATCCTCCTGCTCGGTCTGGGTGAAGATGCCACCGATCACCACGGTACCGCCATTCTCGACCAGCACCTGTGTCTTCACGTGCTTGGTGTCGATGGCGAAACCGGCAGGAGTGGACTGGCCCACCGTGTCCTTGTTGATGTCCAGGTCCAGGATCACATTGCCTTCAGGCGTGATCTGCGGCGTCACCTCCAGCATGAGGTTGGCCTTGCGGAAGGCGATCGAGGTCGCGCCACTGGCTGAGGCGACCTGGTAGGGCAACTCGGTACCCTGCTCGATGACGGCCTTGACCTTGTCCGCCGTCACCACCCGAGGGCTGGACACCACCTTGCCCTTGCCATCGGCCTCCATCGCAGAAATCTCTAGATTCAGGAAACGCGCAGCGTTTTCCCCGAAGATCGAGACGGCAAACGTTGCGGCATTGAAGCCCCCCTGGCCACCGGCCGGCAAGTTGACGAAAGTGCCGTTGGTCGTACCCGCCGAAGTGGCGTTGTAAGTAGGGCCAAAGTCCACACCGCGTCCCGAACCGGTAGAAATCTGATCCATGCCTCCGCCCAGCCGCACCCCCAGCGATTTGCCGAAAGTATCGGATGCCTCAACGATACGGGCCTCGATCAGAACCTGCCTGACGGGAATATCAAGTTTCGCAATGATGTCCTGCACTTGCTCCAATCGACTCGCAATGTCCGTGACAAAGAGTTGATTCGTCCGCACCTCAGGAATCGCACTTCCCCTGGGGCTGAGAATACGACTGGAGGCTGCGCCAGCCGCTCCACCGACGGGGGCTGGTGCAGCGGCGCCGGCAACGGCGACACCCATCAGCTGCCGAGCCACATCGAGAGCCCTGGCGTAATTCAACTGAAAAGTCTGCGTGCGCACAGGCTCGAGGGTTTCCAGGGCCGCGTTCGCCTCGCGCTCCAGCTTTTCCTTGGCCAGAATCTCATCCTTGGGCGCGATCCAGAGCACGTTGCCATTCTTGCGCAGGCCCAAACCCTTGGATTGCAGAATGATCTCCAGCGCCTGATCCCAGGGCACATCCTGCAGACGCAGCGTGACATTGCCCGTGACCGAATCCGAGGTCACGACGTTGAAGTTGGTGAAATCCGCGATGACCTGCAACAGGGCCCGGATTTCGATATTCTGGAAATTCAGCGACAGCTTCTGGCCGGTGTAGCCCGGCCCCTGGGTCAGCTTGGTGGGATCGACCCGTTGCGGCTTGACCTCGACCACGAACTGCTCGTCACTCTGGTACGCGCTGTGCTCCCAGTTCCCCTTGGGCTCGATGACCATGCGGACCCGATCGCCGATCTGGAAGGCGGTCACCGTCTGCACCGGCGTGCCGAAATCACTGACATCGAGCTTGCGCCGCAAGCCTTCCGGCAGGCTGGACTTCATGAACTCCACCACCAGGGTCTGGCCGCTCTGCCGGAGATCCACACCGACCTGGCTGTTGGGCAGGGCCACCACCACGCGCCCGGAACCATTCACACCCCGGCGGAAGTCCACATCCTTGATCGGGAGTGTCTCGCGGCTCCGGTTCTCAGCAAACGCGGGCGCGGGACCCGCCGGCGAGGCGCTGGCCGCCACCGGCTCCAGCGTCACCAGCAGGGACTGCCCCTGCAACTCGGCCTTGTAGTTGGTGGCCTGACGCAGGTTGAGCACCACGCGCGTGCGATCGCCGGCCGGGATCATGTTGATGGACTGCAGGTTGCCCTGGTTGACGTCGATCGTGGAGCGTCCCATCACATTGCCCACGCCCGCCAGATCGAGCGCGATCTTGGCGGGTGATTTGATCGAAAAGCCATGCGGTACGGCCTTCAGAGGCTGGGAGAGATCGATCTTCACCACCTCGACCCCGCCCTGCAGGGAGCCGGTGACCGACTGGATGATGGGCCGCGTCTGGGCCTGCCCTGCGGCCGCAGACGGATCGGATGAGGAGGTCTGAGCTTGCGTCCACCCGGCCACCAGCAGGACCCCCACTCCCAGCGCCCAGCGCCAACGGGTCATCGACATCGACTGTTTGTTCATCTCATTCTCTCCTGCAACTGCAGCGTGGCGGGGCGCTCGATCCATTCCCCGACAGCATCCTGCACGACCTCGCGCAGCGTGACTTCGGTCTCCGTGATCCGGGTCACCTTGCCGTAATTCATCCCTAGATAGCTGCCCAGCCGTACCTGGTACAGCAGGTTGTCGACCCGTATCAGGGCCGCAGGCTGACCCTGCTGGATCAGGCTGCCGACCATGGTCATGGTGTCCAGCGGGAAGGCCTCCAGCGCCTCCTTGCGTCGCGCCAGCTCGGGCGCGATGAGGGCACTGGTCAGCGTCGCCGGTTGGGCGACGTCGCGTTTGAGCGCCGCCGTGAGTTTCTCCCTGCTGAAAGGATCCACGGCCGCCGTATCGACATAGTCTTCAGGCTTGAAGGGCTTGGGTTCCGAGATGGGTTG
>JAYNNS010000160.1:0-1708 GCA_038112835.1 Curvibacter sp.
CGTGAAAGACGTATCCTGCGTGCTGTAGAAGCCCCCTACATAGATGGTGTTGTTGCCACCGCCGTAGATCTGTTCGTACCAGTAGGGACTGCCGTAAATGGCGCTTTGGCCACTCTTGCCCTGGACGATGTAGTTGCTCGGGCTGTAAGCCACGTCCCAGCCGTACAAGGTGGGGGAGGGGGAAGTGGAAATTCCGGATGTCTTTTTCGAGCCTGAACCAGCCATGTCGAGTGTCCTCAAGAAAATTCAATGCAACGCCTGAGTCATTGGCGCCGGGCTTGTGCCTGGCGGGCGTTTTGTGTGTGACGGCAGCTTTCCGTTTTAGCAGTGTCAGCGTGGCGATAGCTAATGAAACCTAACGAGGCCTGGTCTCGTGCCTCTGTGTGGTCATGGCGGCTCAGGAGGCCGGGGCCAGCCAGCCGTTGATGACCCTGATCTCCTCCAGGTTGAGGTCGCCACACAAGGCCAGCAGCTGCACGCGTGCCAGCACATAGTTGATGCGCTCCTTGGCCAGGTCCAGGCGGGTCTGGCTGCGCTGCTGCTCGGCGTTGAGGATGTCCAGGCGGGTCCGGGTGCCGGCCCGAAAGCCCTTCTGACTGGAGATCACCGCCTGCTCGGCTGATTGCTCGGCCTGCTCCATCGCCTTGACCTTGGCGATGCCTTCCTTCACGGCCTGAAACTGCTTGCGCACCTCTGTGCTCAGCTTGCGGCGCGCAGCTTCCAGCCGTTCCTCGCTCTCCCGTCGACTGGCCAGGGCACTCCTCACCTGGGCGTTGACATAGCCTCCTGCAAACAAGGGCAAAGAAGCCTGAACGCCGATCTGGCGGTTGGTGTACCGGGCGTCAGGGTTGATGACGTTATCGCTCGCGTTGCGCGTGTACTGCACGATCAAGTCGACCGTCGGCAGATGCCCGCCCTGGGCGCGCTCTACGTCCAGGCGGGCCACTTCGACGGCGGCCCGGAGATTCACGAGATCAGGGCTGGCCGATTCCGCGCGCGCGAGCCAGTGATCCAGCGTGTCGGGCTCCAGGGTGCGCAAGGGCAGGCGCTCGGCCTGCAGGGCGTGGATTTGCTGGACCGGGCGGTTGATCGCGATCGACAGCTCCTGGCGGGACTGGGCGCTCTGCTGGCGCGCACTGCGTTCCGGTGCTCGGCTGATATCCAGGCGGGCCTGCGCATCGTCGCTGTCGGTGCGCGCGCCCGCGCCAGCGGCCAGGGCCTTGTGGGCCGCGGCCAGCTGGGTGGCGATGGCTTCGCCCTGGGCCAGCACCACCCGCAGGCCTTCCTGGGCCAGCAGGACGTTGAAATAGGCTCCCGAGACCCGTAGCGCCGTATCCTGCTGCGCCTTGTCCACCATGGCCTCCACGCCCTCCAGCTTGGCCTTGGACTGTTCATAGCCCGCGTACTGGACGGGACGATACAAGGGCTGGCGCATGGTCAGCGCCAGGGTCGAGCTGGGGTAAGCCGAGCTGTAAGAAGTCTGTTGCCTGTTGTGTGTCTCCAGGTCGTTCTGGTAGCGGTTGTAGCTGCCCGTGACATTCGGATAGAGCTGTGCCTGGGCCATGGGAACGACTTCGCGGTTGGCCTCGGCCTGTGCCTGCGCTGCCCGGAAATCGGCGTCCTCGCGCAAGGCCGCCTGATAACTTTCCAGCAGATCCAGCGCCAGGGCCACACCGGCACCCGCGACTGCGATATCCATCTCGGTGCG
>JAYNNS010000160.1:1718-2098 GCA_038112835.1 Curvibacter sp.
CCAGAGACCGGTTCGGGCGCATCATTCTTTCCATGATCAGGCCTCTTTCATCGCACCCGCGATGCGCCGTATCAGCGGGTGCAGCAGGTAAGTCAACATGGAGCGTTCGCCGGTCTTGATGATGACCTCGACCGGCATGCCAGCCTGCATCTGGCGGTTGCCCAGGGTCTTGATTCCTTCCTGTGTGATGGCCACGCGCGCCAGGTAGTAGGAGATCGATCCGTTGGCCGTGTTTTCCGTCACCAGGTCATGCGAAACCGATTCGACCCTGCCGTCGACCACAAGAGACGGTGAATGGGCAAAGGCATTGAAACGTACATCCGCCTGCTGGCCTTGGGCCACCCGGTCGATCATGGTGGGCGGGATACGGGGTTCGAGCA
>JAYNNS010000160.1:2166-6796 GCA_038112835.1 Curvibacter sp.
GGGGACGATGTCCATCAGCTTGTCAGCCGGTTTGAGAACGGCGCCGCTGGACTGCACCGCCAAGCCCACCACCTGTCCTGAAGCTGGCGCCCGCAGGGCGGTGCGCTTGAGCTCATCGGTGAGGGCCTGGATCTTCTGCTCGCTGGCCAGCAGCTGCAATTTGGTGCGATTGATATTGCCTTGAAGATCGGTCATGGCCACCTGTGCGTCGGCGATCTGCGTCTCCAGATCAAGCTGCTGATTGCGCGGGGCGTACCCCTCGCGCACCAGCTCGCGCATACCCTTGAGCATTTCCTGCAGGAGGTCTCGTTTGCGGCGCTGATTCTTGAGCTGATCACGGTAGCTCTCGATCATGGTTTTCATGCCTTCGTAGTTCTGCTGCTCGCTTTCCAGGTTGGCACGGCTCGCGGCCTGATCGATCCGCGCCAGCACCTGGCCGGTGCGTACCATCTGGCCTTCGCGCACCAGGATCTCGGTGACCAGCCCGCCGGTGAGGTGCTGCACCGGCTTGCGCTTGGTATCGATGGACACGACGCCTTGGGTGGGCACCCCCTCATTGAGCGGGGCCCAGGCCGCCCAGGCCACAAAGCCGGCAAAGCCCAGAAAGACCGTGCCCACTGCGATGCGAAATGGCCGGCCGGTCTTCATGTGCCGGGATAACTCTTCGTCAACGGTGTATGTCTCGAGCTGCTTGAGGGAATGGTTCTGATTCATCAAGGGTCCTTGCAAGGCACTCATCAGGCGGCAATGGCGACAGGGCGGGTCAATTTCTCCAGGACCTGGTCGCGCGGCAGGGAAGCCTGGACGCGCCCCTGAGCCAGGATCAGGACGCGGTCGGCCAACTTCAGCAGCCCGCGCCGGTGCGAGACCACCACCACGGTCTGTCCGCGTTGCCGCAGGCCTTCGATGGCGCGCAGAAGCGCGGCTTCGCCCGTCTCGTCCAGGTTGGCATCGGGTTCGTCAAGCACCACGAGGGATGGATTCCCATACAGCGCCCGCGCTAGCGCAATGCGCTGGCGCTGCCCGCCGGAAAGCAGGCTGCCGCCCGGCCCCAGCGGGGTGTCATAGCCCTGCGGCAGGCGCAAGATCATCTGATGCACGCCGGCCCACTGCGCAGCCGCGATCACCTGTTCCGAGTCCGGCAGGCCGAAGCGGGCGATGTTCTCGGCCACCGTGCCTTCCAGCAATTCCACGTCCTGCGGCACATAGCCCAGGCAGGGGCCCAGCTGGCGGCGATCCCAGTCTTGGACGGGATGCCCGTCCAGCAGCACCTCGCCACGGGTCTCGGGCCAGATCCCCAGCATGCAGCGCAGCAGGGTGGACTTGCCGCAGCCGGACGGACCCATGATGGCGACCACTTCGCCGCTCTGGATTTCAGCGTTGAGCCCCTGGAGGATAGGCTGGGCCTTGGACGCGGCGGTGGCGTACAGATCCTTCAGGACGAGCTCGCCCCGCAGGGAAGGCGGAACAGGCGCGCCCCGCCGTGGCGGATGCGTGGCCAGCAAGCGTGTCAGGCGCTGTGCGGCGAGCCGCGCAGCCATGAAGGATTTCCAGAGGACCACCAGGGTCTGCACCGGCTGCAGCGCACGCGCCATCAGCACATTGGCGGCAATCATGGCGCCCGGCGTGAGCTCGCCCTGGATCACCAGCAGCGCGCCGGCGCCCAGGATCACCGCCTGCTGCGCGTGCTGCAGGAATTTCGTCAGCGCCTCCCAGCGCTGGGCGTGGTCTTGCACGCGGCCTGTCGCATGGAGCTGTCGGCGATACAGCCCCAGCCAGCGACGCCGCAGACCATCGCGCATGCCCATGGAGTGCACCGTTTCGGCATTGCGCAACTTGCTTTGCACGAAATTGCTCACCTGCTGGCTCGTGGCCTGCGCCTGGGCGTGATTGTGGCGGGTCATGAGATGCCCCAGTCCGCCTACCAGCAGAAAGACCCCGGCACAAGCCATCGACAGCAGACCCAGCGTGGGATGTAGGAGCCAGGACACGGCGATGTAGACCGGTATCCAGGGAAGATCGAAAAAGGCGAGTACGCCGCTGCCCGTGATGAACTGACGCAAATGGGTGAGGTCGTTCAGCGCCTCCACCGGCTTGTGCTGCCCCTGGTTGAGCGCGGCCTGGAAATTGGCCTTGAACACCTCGCTGTTCAGGCGTTCGTCGAAACGTACGCCGGCGCGTACAAGTATGCGTGAGCGCGCCCAATCCGAAAATGCCATGACGGCGTAAAGGAGCAGAGCCATCACCGACAGCACGATCAAGGTCAGGCCGCTTTGGCTGATCATGATGCGGTCGTAGACTTGCAGCATGTACAGCGTCGGCGTGAGCATGAGCAGGTTGGTCAGCAGGCTGATGAGCGCAATCGCCAGCAAGGCGCCCCGGAACTCCCGCACGATCAGGCGCAGCGGCGCGACGGCCAAAATCTGGCTGGATGTCATGACTGGCCCCGCGCAGAACCGTACGCCGGTGCAGGCGCCACCGGGCCGTCGTCCGGTGGCAGGGTACCCGGACGCGGGGCTGCATTGATCTTGGCCATCACTTCCTCGGGGGTGCCCCAGGCCTGCACCGTTCCCTCCACCAGGAGCAGCATGCGGTCAGCCAGCGTCAGGAGATGGCTGCGATGTGTGATGACAACCACGGTGACGCCACGCTGCTTGAGTGTCCCCAGCAGCTCCAGAAGCACCCGGTCTCCTTCTGCATCCAGACTGGCATTCGGTTCGTCGAGCACCACCAGGCGCGGCTGCCCATACACCGCCCGGGCCAGTCCGACGCGCTGGCGCTGACCACCCGAGAGAAAGGCGCCATCTTCCCCAATGGGCGTGTCGTAGCCCTGGGGCAACGCTTGCACCAGGCCCTCCAGTCCGGCCAGTTGGGCCGCAGCCTGCACTTTGGGCAGATCGACTTCGCCGAAACGGGCAATGTTCTCGGCCAGCGAGCCATCAAAGAGCTCGATTTCCTGCGGCAGATAGCCCAGGTGAGGACCCAGCTCGGATTTGTCCCAGGCAAAGACATCGGCGCCGTCCAGCCGCACCTTGCCCTGGTGTGCCGGCCACACCCCGATGAGCAGCCGCGCCAGGGTCGATTTGCCACTGCCTGAGGGGCCGATCACGGCCAAGCACTCCCCGGCCTTCAAGGCGAAGGACACATTGCGCAGGATCGGCGACGGCGCGCCCTCGCTCCAGGCGGGCGCGCCCGCCGTGACGGCCGTCACGCTCAGTTGGCCCTGCGGTGCTGGCAGACTCATCGGGTCGGAGCGCGGTGGCATCTGTGCCAGCAACTGATCCAGGCGGTCGTAGGCATCGCGCAGGGTCACCACCTGCTTCCAGTGGGACACCGCCTGCACCAGAGGCTTGAGGACCATGCCTCCCAGGATCGAGGCCACGATCATCATGCCGCCGCCGCCCTGAAGTTCCCCTTCGATCGTCAGCCAGCCAGCCAGGCCCAGCAGTGCGGAACCCTGGATCAACTGCACCGACTTGGCCGTCGCGGAAAGGCCACCGGCACGGTCGGACGCTATTGCCTGCAGCAGCAGCGACTGGCGCTGCAACTGCTGCCAGCGGGCGTGCACGCCATCGAGCATGCCCATGGACTCGATGACCGGGGCGTTGCGCACGCCGCCAGCGGCGCGCATCTGGGCTGCGATCGAGGCTTGGCCGGCTGCCTGCAGGGGCGCTCGCACCTTCTGTTCTGTGAGCAGGGTCAGCACCAGCTGGACCAGTGCGCCCAGCAGGGCGTTATCGGGCTCTCCAGTACGGCAAACACAACGGGTGACACAAAGAACTCGCGCAGCGTGCGCAGATCAGCAAAGATCTGGTTGCCGTTGACCTTGAGCTTGTGGAGATGTGCCATGAAGACCGCATCGAACAGGCGCTCGTTGAGATCGGCGTCTACCTGCTCTGCGGCCTGGCGTATCATTTCAGCCCGGGCCCAGTGCAAGACCTCCATGACCACATAGATTCCCAGCACCAGCAGCAACAGCATCTGCAGCGTCACCAGGCTGCGGCTATTGACCACCCGATCGTAGACCTGCAGCATGTACAGCGTCGGCGTGAGCGCCAGCAGCCCTGCGAGAAGGCTGATGGCCCAGACGCGATAGTACGTGCCGTTCTGTGCCCGGATCGCCTGTCCCAGTTCGGTGGATTGGACTCGGTGGCTGGTTTTCATCGAGCACCGCCTTTCGCGGGGTGGCCGTGCGCGCAGGCCTTCTTCACCCACTTTTCGTCGGCGTGCGTTGGGCTGGCCGCAAGCATGGGCTGAAAACGGGTGGAGCCCCTGGTCTGCTGCGGCAAATCACAGACGACGCGGGACGTATTCAAGCGCCTGGTATTCATGGCTCAATTTTTTGTGTTCGACGAATCACCAGGCAGCGGGCTCGCTCTGATATGGAAATGAAAACCCCGGAAGGACCGTTCCGGTCATGGCGGCAGGCTTGTTGGCGAAGCCACCAGGCTGGGTGTGTTGTTCAGCTAACCCGTTGCATGGATTGCAATGGGGCACGGCACCTGCGCCCTGTCGACAAGCATCACCGGAAACGCAAAGCAATCTTCATTTTCGAGATCTCCTCGTCGTCAAGCTAATGAAACCTAAAACACCTCAAGGTCATGGGCGGCTTCTGGAAGAGCGACAGGGG
>JAYNNS010000161.1:0-1821 GCA_038112835.1 Curvibacter sp.
CTGATGATGAAGAGCGGCGAGCCGATGACGGGCAGCGGCAGGTTCTGCAGGACGGCGGGGAGCTTGGACACAGGGGTCTCCGAAAAGGGTCTAGATCATTCTCAGCAAAAACGGCTGCCGCCGATGTCCATCGCGGGACAGCCGTCTGCTATTATTTCAATAGCATTTCAGAAGGCTTCGAGGGCCATGGCCGTCACACTGGCAGCACCAGCCACGATGCTGTCGCGCGTACCGCCGGCCTTGCTCAGCAGGTGCTCGGCATAGAAACGCGCGGTCGTGATCTTGCTCTGCATGAAGACCGTGTCTTCTCCTCGCGCCAGCTCGGCCTGGGCCACGAGCAGGGCGCGCGCGAGCTGCCAGCCCGCCATCAGGTTGCCCGCCAGCATGAGGTAGGGCACGCTGCCGGCGTAGACGGCATTGGGGTCCTTCTCGGCCACCATGAACTCGACCACATCGACAAAGGCCTGGCGTGCGGCGTCCAGGCGCGCGGCCACGGCCAGCGCATCGGCGCTGCCGTTTTTCTTCAGATCGGCCACGGTGGTGGCCACCTGCTGGGCGATGGCCTTGGCGGTCTGGCCCCCGTCACGCAGGGTCTTGCGGCCCACGAGGTCGTTGGCCTGGATGGCGGTAGTGCCTTCGTAGATGGTGAGGATCTTGGCGTCACGGTAGTGCTGGGCGGCGCCGGTCTCCTCGATGAAGCCCATGCCACCGTGCACCTGCACGCCCAGGCTGGTGACCTCCAGGCTCATCTCGGTGCTGTAGCCCTTGACCAGGGGCACCATGAATTCATAGAAAGCCTGGTTCGTCTTGCGCGCCTCGGCGTCGGGGTGGTGATGCGCGGCGTCGTAGGCCGCAGCGGCCACGGAGGCCATGGCACGGCAGCCCTCGGTGTAGGCGCGCATGGTCATGAGCATGCGACGCACGTCGGGATGGTGGATGATGGGCGCGCTGGTCTTGAGCGAGCCATCCACGGGACGACTCTGCACACGATCGCGCGCATAGGCCACGGCCTGCTGGTAAGCGCGCTCGGCCACCGCGATGCCCTGCATGCCCACGGCATAACGCGCGGCGTTCATCATGATGAACATGTACTCGAGGCCGCGGTTTTCCTGGCCAACCAGGTAGCCCACGGCACCGGGTCCGGCGCCGTTCACATCCTTCGCCGCCGTGCCGTCGCCGTACTGCAGCACGGCGGTGGGGCTGGCCTTGATGCCCAGCTTGTGCTCGATACTCACGCAGTGCACGTCGTTGCGCGCACCCAGCGTGCCGTCCTTGTTGACGAGGAACTTGGGCACGACGAAGAGGCTGATGCCCTTGATGCCCTCGGGCGCGCCCGTCACGCGCGCCAGCACCAGGTGGACGATGTTGTCCGCCATGTCGTGCTCGCCGTAGGTGATGAAGATCTTGGTGCCGAAGACCTTGTAGGTCCCGTCGGGCTGGGGCTCGGCGCGGCTGCGCACCAGGGCCAGGTCGGAGCCCGCCTGGGGCTCGGTCAGGTTCATGGTGCCGGTCCATTCGCCGCTGACCAGCTTCTCCAGGTAGGTCGCCTTGAGTTCGTCGGAACCTGCGGTCAGCAGGGCCTCGATGGCGCCGTCGGTGAGCAGCGGGCAGAGCGCGAAGCTCAGGTTGGCGCTGTTGACCATCTCGATGCAGGCCGCGCCGATGGTCTTGGGCAGGCCCTGACCGCCGAAGTCCGCCGGGTGCTGCAGACCCTGCCAGCCGCCTTCGCCGAACTGGCGAAAGGCGTTCTTGAAACCCGGCGTGGTCGTGACCTCGCCGTCCTTCCAGCTGGAGGGGTTGCGGTCGCCGTCCCAGTTCAGG
>JAYNNS010000161.1:1831-6780 GCA_038112835.1 Curvibacter sp.
TTCGTTGAACTTGGCCGCTTCCTCCAGCACGGCCTGGGCCGTGTCGTAACCCGCGTCCTCGAAGCCCGGCAGCTGGGCGATCTCGTCGATGCGCGCCAGATGCTTGATGTTGAACAGCATGTCCTTGACGGGGGCGGTGTAGCTCATGGAACTCTCCAGGGGCGATTCAGGTACAAAAAAAGGGCGTCACGCTGTGACGCCCTTGCTTCAGTGGATCAGAGCGCCTTGACCAGCTCGGGCACGGCGGTGAACAGGTCGGCTTCCAGGCCGTAATCGGCGACGGAGAAGATCGGGGCCTCCGGGTCCTTGTTGATGGCCACGATCACCTTGCTGTCCTTCATGCCGGCCAGGTGCTGGATGGCACCCGAAATGCCGGCAGCGATGTAAAGCTGCGGCGCGACGATCTTGCCGGTCTGGCCGACCTGCAGGTCGTTGGGCGCGTAGCCCGCGTCCACCGCGGCGCGGCTGGCACCGATGGCGGCACCCAGCTTGTCGGCCAGCGGGGTCATGACCTCGTTGAACTTCTCGCTCGAGCCCAGGGCACGGCCGCCGGAGACTATGATCTTGGCGGCGGTCAGCTCGGGACGGTCGTTCTTGGCGATCTCGGAGCCGACGAAGCTGCTCTTGCCACTATCGGCGGCAGCCGCGGCGGTCTCGACAGCGCCGCTGCCGCCGGTGGCGGCAGCGGCATCAAAGCCGGTGGTGCGCACGGTGATGACCTTCTTGGTGTCCGTACTCTGCACGGTGGCGATGGCGTTGCCGGCGTAGATGGGACGCTCGAAGGTGTCGGCACTCACCACCTTGGTGATGTCGGAGACCTGGGCCACGTCCAGCTTGGCGGCCACACGCGGGGCCACGTTCTTGCCCGAGGCCGTGGCTGGGAACAGGATATGGCTGTAGTTGCCCGCGATGGCCAGCACCTGGGTGGCCACGTTCTCGGCCAGGCCGTGCGCCAGCTCCGCGCCGTCGGCGTGGATGACCTTGCTCACGCCGGCGATCTGCGCGGCAGCGGCAGCGGCGGCGGCGGCGTTGTGGCCGGCCACCAGCACGTGGACGTCACCCCCGCAGGCCAGCGCCGCGGTCACGGGGTTGAGGGTGGCGCCCTTGATGGACGTGTTGTCGTGTTCGGCAATAACGAGTGAAGTCATGATGCGTTCCTCTTCGTGTCTTTTCCAGGGAACCCGTGGAACCGGCAACGCCTTAGCCACTGGGTTCGTCCCCTTGAGGGGAAGGCGGCCTTCGGGCCGACTCAGGGGTGTTAAATAACTTTGGCTTCGTTCTTCAGCTTGGCCACCAGGGTGGCGACGTCGGGCACCTTGATGCCGGCGCTGCGCTTGGGCGGCTCGCTGACCTTGAGGGTCTTGATGCGCGGCGCGACGTCCACGCCCAGGTCTTCGGGCTTGAGCGTGTCGAGCTGCTTCTTCTTGGCCTTCATGATGTTGGGCAGCGTGACGTAGCGCGGCTCGTTCAGGCGCAGGTCGGTGGTGACCACGGCCGGCAGGCTGACGGACAGCGTCTCCAGGCCGCCGTCGACCTCACGCGTGACCCGGGCCTTGCCGTCGGCGATCTCGACCTTGGAGGCGAAGGTGGCCTGCGGCAGGTCGGCCAGTGCGGCCAGCATCTGGCCGGTCTGGTTGCAGTCGTCGTCGATGGCCTGCTTGCCCAGGATCACCAGGCCCGGCTGTTCCTTGTCCACCAGGGCCTTGAGCAGCTTGGCCACGGCCAGGGGCTGCAGTTCTTCGGCGGTCTCGACCAGGATGGCGCGGTCGGCGCCGATGGCCATGGCCGTGCGCAGCGTTTCCTGGCACTGGGCCACGCCGCAGGAGACGGCGATGACTTCGGTCACGGCACCCTTTTCCTTCAGGCGCACGGCCTCTTCGACGGCGATCTCGTCGAAGGGGTTCATGCTCATCTTGACGTTGGCAATATCAACGCCGGTGTTGTCCGACTTCACGCGGACCTTGACGTTGTAGTCGACCACGCGCTTGACGGGGACGAGGACTTTCATGGGAGCCACTCCTGCTGGTTACTGATTCAGAGATTCGATTGACGTGCACGTCAATCGGTCGATTCTAGGCGCTGCGCCGGCCCCCGAGGGCACCTGCGCGACACAAAAACGAACGGTCGTGCTTTTTTGAGATTATATGCCGAGAAATGACGCGGGCAAGCTCATCCCGGGCTCAGGACTTCATGTGGACCACACGCTGCGGGTACGGGATCTCGATGCCGGCCGCGCGCAGGCCGCGCAGGATGGCCAGGTTGATCTCCGAGCGCAGGCCCAGCTGGCCGTTCTCCGGATCGGCGATCCAGGCGGCCAGGGTGAACTCCAGGCCGTCCGAGCCGAAGTTGGACAGGTGCGCGGCCGGCGCCGGATCCTTGAGCACGCGCGCGCTGGCGGCTGCGGCCTCGCACAGGATGCTGCGCACCCGCTCCACATCGCTGTCATAGGCCACGGACACAGTGAGCGTCAGCAGCACCTTGGGGTCCGCGGCCGTGAGGTTTTCGACCCGCTGGGTGATGAAGAGCTCGTTGGGCACCACCGATTCACGGCCGTTGAGCGCACGGATCAGGGTGTAGCGCGTCTTGATGTCGGTGACCACGCCCTCGAAGTTGTCCACCCGCACCAGATCGCCGATGCGCAGCGAGCGCTCGATCAGGATCACGAAGCCGCTCACGTAATTGGCCGCCAGCTTCTGCAGGCCGAAGCCCAGGCCCACGCCCAGCGCGCCCCCGAGCACCGACAGCGCCGTCAGGTCCACCCCCACGGCCGAGAGCACGAAGAGCAGGCCCACCAGCAGCAGGCCGGCCCGGATGGCGTTGGCCGCGACCTTGCGCATGGACAGGTCGCCCACGGTCTCGCGCAGGATGCGTTTTTCGATGGTGGCCGAGATCCAGAGCACCACCACCAGCATCACGCCCGAGGACAGCAGCCCTTCGAGCAGGGTGCGCAGGCTGATGCGCGACTTGCCGAAGGCGAAGGAGATGGCTTCCAGCTCGACGAGCACAGCCGGCAGCAGGCCGGTGATCCAGAGCACGGCGGCACCCCAGGCCAGCCAGGAGACGACGTTCTCGATCAGCTTGATGGTCGAGGATTCGGGAAAGGAGGCCCCGAGCACGCGGGCAAAGAGCCGGATCGCCGCCAACGACATGAAGATGGGCAGGGCCACGCGCAGCAGCACCACCGGCTGGTAGGCCGCCACACCGTAGCGCGCGGCATAGATCAGCACCAGGGCCAGCACGGGAAACATCAGGCCGTCGAAGACATAGCGGCCGAACCAGACGGAGTCGGCCGCGGCGCCGCGGCGCATGAGCCGCGCCAGCCCCCAGGCCAAGCCTACACAGGCCAGCAGCACCAGCACTTCCACCCAGACCCGGGCGCCGCCCAGATCGTGCACGAGATTTTGGAGTTCGCTCATGGGTCCCGATTTTCACCGAATCGGCATGGGGAACCCCTGCGGCCATGGGCTAATCTATGTCCCAGCCTACGGAGATTGCCATGACCGACCGTCCCCCCCTGCCCCGCCGTCGCCTGCTCGGCGCGGTGGCCGCCGCCGCCACGGCCGGCGCCACCCTGCCCGCACCCGCCGCGAAGCCCGTCGCCAGCGACGGCCCGCCGCACAAGATCGTCTACCAGCTCAACCGCGCCGAGCCCGAGTACCAGGAGGCCATCCTCAACTCCATCGGCGCCATGCTCAAGAAATACGTGGATGACGTGGCGATCGCCGTCGTGGTCTGGGGGCCGGGCATCCACCTGCTCGCGCAGCGACCGCAACGCCCGGTGGCACCCGTGCTGCAGCAGCGGGTGAAGAGCATGAGCGAGTCCTATGGCGTGGCCTTCGTGGCCTGCGGCAACACCATGCACAGTCTGGGCTGGCGCAAGGCCGACATGCTGGACTTCGCGCGCATCGAAGAGGTGGGCGCGGCCGCCCTGATGGAATACCAGGAGCAGGGCTACGCCTACGTGGCGTGGTGATCCCGATCCCGCGGCAATGCCGCGAATTGGTCGTCCCCTGACCTGGCCTCTGCCGAGGGGCGGGCCGAGGTCACTTGCCCGTATTCGTCACCGAATAGGCGGCCTCATTCACGCAGTTGAGGCCCTCCTGCCGGGAAGCGAAATTGTCGACCGTCAGGATGCCCCATCCACCGCCGGTCACACCCGCCCAGACAAAGGCGACTTCATGGGGCTGGGTCTGGATCTTGTGGATGCCACTTGAGCCGTTGATCCCGTCGTGCACCAGCTGAACCGCATGCTCGCCCGGCTCGACCACCGTGTGCACAAAAGTCTTGGGTTTCAGGTTGCCGATGTCCCGGCCGTCCACCAGCACCTTGGAGGTCACGCCGCTGGCCACAAACCCGCTGACCCGGCAGACATAGAGGCTGGTCTTGCCGGGAACAGGGGCGAATTTCTTCAGGCTGGACTCGGCTTCCTTGTCGCCATATTGCACGGAAGCGCACCCGGACAAGGCGAGCACCCACGCACAGAGTATGAGTTTCTTCATCGGTTTTCCTTGGAATCGGCTTCGACTCTGCAGGGCATTCTGCGGCAGATGCGGGCCGCCCGATGCCGCTCGTAGAAAAAAAGCGACAGGCCGGGCACGCCTGCCGGCTTCACTTGACGCCCGTCAAGGAGCGAGCACATGCTCATTGACGCCAGGATCCGGAATCAGACGCCCGCCAGGACGCGCAGATGCGCCTCCACGCTGCGGCCCAGGGCGCTCAGGTTGTAGCCGCCCTCCAGGCAGGAGACGACGCGCTGCTTGCTGTAGCGCCGGGCCACGTCCAGGATGCGCCCGGTGAGCCAGGCGTAGTCCTCCTCGACCAGGCCGAGCTGGGCCAGATCGTCCTCGCGGTGCGCGTCGAAGCCGGCGCTGATGAAGATCATCTCGGGCTTGTGCGCCTCCAGCCGCGGCATCCACAGCGTCTCCACGATCTCGCGGATGGCCATGCCC
>JAYNNS010000162.1:0-835 GCA_038112835.1 Curvibacter sp.
CTTGCGAATAAATCTACTGCGCGGCCCGATCGCCGCGTTGGGCGGTGTTGGCTCCGGCCGCTACGCTTAACTTTCGCCCCGCGAAAGTTAGCCTACGCCGCACCTTCGTTGTCGCCATCCTCACGTACCTGACGTACGTTCCGGTGGCTGCGCGCCGTACGCCTGGCGCTCGGACCGCTCGCTACGATTTCTGCACAGGTTCTGTGCTTCAGTAACGTGGTGCCTGTGACAGCTCGGCGTGCAGTTCGCTATAGATTCTGTAGCGAGACGGGCTGATGCCTGAACCCTCTGCGTCCCGGTCCACTGCCGCGATCACGCCGCAGCCCGGCTCGTGCAGGTGGCTGCAGTTGTAGAAGCGGCATGCGCCCGCATGCGCGCGCAGATCGGGCATCAGGCTGGCCAGCTGCGCCGCCTCGATGTGCTGCAGGCCGAACTCCTGGAAACCCGGTGAATCGATCAGCGCCGTCTGCCGTGCCGCGTCCACCCAGTACCAGCGCGTGCTCGTGGTGGTGTGCTTGCCGGAGTTCAGCGCCGTGGAGATCTCCCCGGTCTGAGCTCGGGCGCCGGGCACCAGGCGGTTGATCAGCGTGCTCTTGCCGGCACCCGAAGGCCCCAGCACCAGGGTGGCCCGCTGCTGCAGCTGCGCTTGCAGCGCGCCCAGTTCGGCCGGGCTGCCCGAGGCCTTGAGGTTGAGCGGCAGCACGGTGTAGCCCATGCGCCGGTAGGGTGCCAGCCGAGCCCAGGCCCGAGCGAACGGTTCGGCCAGATCGCTCTTGTTGAGCGCGATCAGCGGCGCGATGCGTTCGGCCTCGGCCGCCACCAGCGCGCTCAGCGG
>JAYNNS010000162.1:845-6775 GCA_038112835.1 Curvibacter sp.
CCGCGATCAGGATCAGGACCTGGTCCAGGTTGGCGGCGAAGCTCTTGGTGCGGATCTCGTCCTGGCGGTAGAAGAGGTTGCGCCGTTCCTCCACCTTCTCGATGCTGCCTTCGTCGCCGCTGGCCAGCCAGAGCACGCGGTCACCCACCACAGCCTGGTTCTTCTTGCCGCGCGGATGGCAGATCAGCTGTCGGCCTTCCGGTGTTTCCACCAGCACGTGGCGGCCGTGGCTGGCCACCACCAGGCCGCGGTCGAGCTCCGGCGCCGTGCTCAAGCCGTGCCCCGCAGCGCGTCGACCTGGGCCGCGCATTCGAAGTCCAGGCGTGTGATGCCGCCGGCGTCGTGCGTGCGCCAGGCCACCGTGCAGTGCCGGTAGCCCAGCAGCATGTCCGGGTGGTGGTCGCGCTGGTGCGCGATCCAGGCCACGGCGTTGGCGAAGGCCATGACCTCGTGGTAGTGCTCGAAGGCGTAACGCCGGGCGATGGCGAGTTCGGCGCCATCGCCCTGCAGCATCCAGCCCGGATGCTGGGCCAGTTCGGTCACGAGCTCGGTCGGGCCCAGGGGGCGGCGTGTGCTCATGCCGTGCCCAGCCGCGCCAGGCGCTGGCCGGCCGGGGGGTGGGAGTAGTAGAAGGCCACGTAGAGCGGGTCCGGCGTGAGCGTCGAGGCGTTGTCCTCGTAGAGCTTGAGCAGGGCGCTGCTGAGGTCCTTCGCGTCGGCCTGCCGGGCCGCATAGGCATCGGCCTCGAACTCGTGCCGGCGCGAGGACAGCGAGAGCAGGGGCGTGATGAAAAAGCTGAACACCGGGATCACCAGCAGGAAGAGCAGCAGGGCCAGTGCGTCGTTGGGCAGGGCAGGGCCGGCAGCGAGCGCGGGCACCAGCAGCTGCAGGCTGGGCGTGACACCCAGGCCGCTGTAGAACCAGGCCTGCTGGGCCAGCCAGCCCAGCAGGGCGAAACCCGCCAGGCTGAGCGCGAACAGCATCACGATGCGCTGGAGGATGTGCTTGTGCTTGAAGTGGCCGAGCTCGTGGGCGAGCACGGCGTCCACCTCGCCGGGGGACAGCTTGTGGAGCAGGGTGTCGAAGAAGACCACGCGCTTGGCCGCGCCGAAGCCCGTGAAATAGGCGTTGGCGTGCGCGCTGCGTCGGCTGCCGTCCATCACGTACAGGCCCTTGGCGGAAAAGCCGCAGCGCTGCATGAGCGCGGTCACGCGCGCCTTCAGGCCCTCGTCTTCGAGCGGCTGGAACTTGTTGAACAGCGGCGCGATGAAGGTGGGGTAGATCAGCAGCAGGAGCAGGTTGAAGCCCATCCACACGCCCCAGGCCCACAGCCACCACAGCCCGCCGGCCGCGCCCATGAGCCAGAGGATAAGGGCGGCGATCGGCAGGCCGATGGCCGCACCGAGCAGCGTGGATTTGACGAGATCAACCAGCCAGAGCTGCCACGTCATCTTGTTGAAGCCGAAGCGCTGCTCGATCACGAAGGTCTGGTACAGGGACAGCGGCAGCTCGATCAGGCCGCCGACCAGCACGAAGCCGGCGACCAGGGCCAGCTGCTGCGCCATGCCCCCGCCCAGCCAGGACAGCAGGGCCTGGTTGAGCGCGTCCAGGCCGCCCAGCAGGGTCCAGCCCAGCAGCACGGCGGCGCCCACGGCGGTTTCCAGCAGGCCGAAGCGCACCTTGGCCAGCGTGTAGTCGGCCGCTTTCTGGTGTGCGGCCAGGCTGATGGTTCCGGCAAAGGCCGCGGGCACACCGGCCCGGTGTTGCGCCACGTGACGCACCTGGCGCGTGGCCAGCCAGAACTTCAGGGCCAGGCCCAGGAGCAGGGCGCCGGCGAAGACCAGCGTCAGGGCCAGGCTGGGGTTGAAGGTGGAGGCAGGTGTCATGGCCGGCAAGTTTAGGCGATCAGCGACAATCGACGCCATGAGCGAGCATGCAACCCTACTGAAGAAATCCGATCTCAACCTGGTCTGGCTGGACTGCGAGATGACCGGGCTGGACCCCGAAAAGGAGCGCATCATCGAGATCGCCGTCATCGTGACCGGTCCCGACCTGACGCCACGCATCGAGGGCCCGGTCCTGGTGATCCACCAGGAGGAGGCCATCCTCAACGCCATGGATGCCTGGAACAAGGGCACGCACGGCAAGAGTGGCCTGATCGACAAGGTCAAGGCCTCCACCCTCACCGAGGCCGAGGCCGAGGCCGAGCTCATCGCCTTCCTGGCCAAATACGTGCCCAAGGGCACGTCCCCGATGTGCGGCAACAGCATCGGGCAGGACCGGCGCTTCCTCGTGAAGTACATGCCCAAGCTCGAGGCCTTCTTCCACTATCGCAACATCGACGTCAGCACCTTCAAGGAGCTGGCCCGGCGCTGGAAGCCCGAGGTCTACAGTGCTTTCAAGAAGGCACAGAAGCACACGGCCCTGGCCGATGTGCACGAGTCCATCGAGGAACTGGCCCACTACCGCGAGCACTTCCTCAAGCTGGCCTGAGCCCGGGTCCAACAGAGGATTAGGTGAAAACCCTGATCCGTGGCATAATTCGCCCACGCCACCCGAGCAGTGGCGTTTTTCGTGCATCTCCCTTCATACACCGGACAGTGAACCCCAGCGGTTCGTGAATCGTCCCCGGTGCCGGTTTCTTCCGGTGCAGGCTACGTTTGATGGTTGATGTCTTTTAACCATCAGCGAAGCCCCCGCAGTCCCTGCGGGGTTCGCATGTGAGTAATCAATGACCGACACTTTTGAAGTGACGGGCGAGTCTGCGCCTGTCGAAACTATTCTTTCCCACACCGATGCTGTGGCCGAGGCCGAGGCGGTGGCTGAAGCCGTGCCCAACGGTTTCGTGCAACTGGGCCTGGCCGACGAGCTGGTGCGGGCCGTGGCCGACCTGGGCTACACGCAGCCCACCGCCGTGCAGCAGCGCGCCATCCCCCTGGCCCTGCCCAGCGATGATCCCGAGCACCACGGCTACAACGACCTCATGGTCTCCAGCCAGACTGGCAGCGGCAAGACCGCAGCCTTCTTGCTGCCCGTGCTGCACACCCTGATCCGCCAGCAGGCCGCTGCCGAAGCCCAGGAGCGAGCCGACTACGAACGCGCCTGTGCCGAAGCCGCCGCCAAGGGCGAGGCGCCCCCGAAGCGCGCCAAACGCAAGGACCCGACTAACCCGCGCAACTTCAAGGCCGCCGTGCCCGGCGCCCTGGTGCTGTGCCCCACGCGCGAACTCGCGCAGCAGGTGGCGCACGATGCCATCGAGCTTGTCAAGCATTGCCGTGGCCTGCGCATCGCCAACGTGGTGGGCGGCATGCCCTACCAGATCCAGATCGCCAAGCTGCAGAACGCCAACCTCGTGGTCGCCACGCCGGGCCGCCTGCTGGACCTGCAGCGTTCCATGCAGATCAAGCTCGACCAGGTGCAGTTCCTCGTCGTCGACGAGGCCGACCGCATGCTGGACCTGGGCTTCTCCGACGACCTGGCCGAGATCAACCAGCTGACCGCCCAGCGCCGCCAGACCATGATGTTCAGCGCCACCTTCGCGCCGCGCATCCAGCAGCTGGCCATGCGCGTCATGCACGACGGTGGTTCAGGCGTGCACAAGGTGCAGATCGACACGCCGCAGCAGAAGCACAACAACATCAAGCAGGTGCTGTTCTGGGCCGACAACGCCCAGCACAAGCGCCAGCTGCTCGACCACTGGCTGCGTGACGCTTCCATCGACCAGGCCATCGTCTTCGCCAGCACGCAGGTGGAATGCGACGGCCTGGCCAACGACCTGCAGCAGGACGGCTTTTCCGCCGTGGCCCTGCACGGCGCGCTCAGCCAGGGTCTGCGCAACCGCCGCCTGATGGCGCTGCGCAACGGCCAGGTGCAGGTGCTCGTAGCCACCGATGTCGCCGCGCGCGGCATCGACGTGCCCACCATCACCCACGTCTTCAACTTCGGTCTGCCCATGAAGGCCGAGGATTACACGCACCGCATCGGCCGCACGGGTCGCGCCGGCCGCGACGGCATCGCCGTGACCTTCGCCGAGTTCCGCGACCGCCGCAAGATCTTCGACATCGAGGCCTATAGCAAGCAGCCCTTCAAGGCCGAGACCATCCCCGGTATGGAGCCCAAGCAGCGCTTCCCCGACGGCCGTTCCGAGCGTTCCAATTTCGGCGGCCGCAACAGCCGCGGTGGCGAGCGCGACAACTTCTCGCGCGACCGCAAGTTCGGCAACGGCGGTGGTGCCCGCGGCGGCTTTGCCGAGCGCAACAGTCGCGGCGGCGATTTCGGGCAGGCACGCGGTTTTGGTGACCGCAGCGAGCGAGGAGGCTATGGCAAGGGCCCGCGCAGCGAAGGGGGTTATGCCGGGGGCGGGCGTGATTTCGCACCGCGCCAGGAGCGCGCAGACGCCCGTCCGTCTTTTGGTCACAAGCCGGCGCACGCCAAGCCTGCCTATGCCAAGCCCGCGCATGCGGGGGCCGGCAAGCCCTCTTATGCAGGTCGTGAAGGCGGTGGCAAGCGCGCCCCGCGCCCGGCCCGCTGACCTGCGCCTGAACTCAGCGCCACCCGCCCGCAGCGATGCCGGCGGGTTTTTTCATTCCAGCCGCAGACGCTCGCCGTCGCTGACCAGGCGCTTGCCCGGCGGCGCCACCAGCCAGGCCCGCGCGGCCTCGGGGGGCAGCCCATAGCTCAGGCTCACGCTCTGGGCATCGCTGCTGCGGCCGCTGCCGTGGCCACTGGTCTCGCCCAACGCCGTGTAGTTGAACTGGGCCTGGCGCCCATCGCTGCAGCGCAGATGCACCGTGCCGCCGGTGCTGCTGGTGTAGCGCATGCTGCCCATGCAGCTCGGCCCGGCCTCGCCTGCCCCGCGCAATTGCAGCGTGGCGCTACGGTCGGTGTAGAGCAGTACCTCGCCGGAGAGCACCTGCTCGCCCATCACGGCCAGCGCCGGTGCCGAGGTGGCCAGCGCGCGCATGGTGGCGTCGTTGAGGGCAGCACAGCCGCCCAGCAGCAGGGGCAGACTGACCAGCAGGGCAGGGGTGCGGTGCTTCATGATGACCGCATCATAGAATACCGTCGGCAACGGGCGCGAGACCCGGCACATGCAAAAGAAAGAGACGTCGTATGGACAACGAAACCACCATGCCCGGGCTGCTCACCCGCCCGGCGACACTGCATCCGGCGGCCGCGCCGCGCCGCATCCCCTTGCTGTACAAGCTCAGCCTGGCCGTGGCTGTGCTGGCGCTGCTGGGCTTGCTGGCTCTTTCCTTCTGAGACGATCCGCGCAGCGCGCGGTTCAGAGTTCGGCCAGGCGTGCCGCGGCGCCGCGCTTGCCGAGCTTGCGCACATCGGCAATCCCCTGCAGCTGGCTGGCCCGGGGCCTGGACTGGCCCTTTTCCCAGTGGTAGACCGTCTGCAGCGACACGCCGAGCAGCTTGCCCATGTCGGCGGCCGAGAGCCCCAGCTTCTGGCGCAGGCTGGCAAAGCCGTCGGCGCGGAAGCGTCGCTGCGGCATTTCCTTGCCCGCCTGGGTCTCAGCCGCGGCGGGTTTGGCCTTCTTGAGCCGGGCGATCAGACGGTCCTGCTCACCCAGGCGCCGCTTGAGGGCGGCAATGTCGGTGCGGTACTGGGCCGAAGCCTTCTTGAGGGCCTGGATCTCCGTGCGGACTTCCTTGCGGGCGATGCGGGAGATTTCTGATTTCAGGAGGCTAGCAATATTGGCCATGTCGGTCCTTGCGGAAGGGATGCCTCGCCATCTTAACGGGAGCGGGGTGTGCGAACACGGTCGTCCGATGGAGGGTGGGCCACGGCAGGGAGCCGGCTTCGCGCGCACCCCGAAAAAGAAAGCGCGCTTCGTGGAGCGTGCCTGCATGACGGTGGTGGAGAGGAGGAGGATCGAACTCCCGACCTTCGCATTGCGAACGCGACGCTCTCCCAGCTGA
>JAYNNS010000163.1:0-2140 GCA_038112835.1 Curvibacter sp.
CTCGTACTCTCACGCGAGCACAGCGAGGTCACGGCCATTGCTGGCCGCTATGCACGCCACCAGCAGCGCGAGGCCGATCTCGCCAGCGCGCAGGAGATGCAGGCCGACCCCGAGATGGCCGAGATGGCGCGCGAGGAGATCGCCGCCGCCACCGCCATGGCAGCGTGGCTTGCCTATCTGAAATCGGCGCTGCTGCTGCCCAAGGATCCGGACGACGCGCGCAACGCCTTCCTTGAGATCCGCGCCGGCACGGGCGGGGACGAGTCAGCCCTGTTCGCGGCGGACCTGCTGCGCATGTACACGCGCTACGCCGACCAGCGTGGCTGGAAGACCGAGATCATCAGCGAGTCGCCCAGCGAGCTCGGCGGCTACAAGGAAGTGGTGCTGCGCATCGAGGGTGACCACGTCTACGGCGACCTGCGCTTCGAATCGGGCGGTCACCGCGTGCAGCGCGTGCCCGCCACCGAGACCCAGGGCCGCATCCACACCAGCGCTTGCACCGTGGCCGTGCTGCCCGAACCCGACGAGGCCCAGGCCGTGCAGATCAACCCGGCCGACCTGCGCATCGACACCTTCCGCGCCAGCGGCGCCGGCGGCCAGCACATCAACAAGACCGACTCGGCCGTGCGCATCACCCACCTGCCCACCGGCATCGTGGCCGAATGCCAGGACGACCGCAGCCAGCACCGCAACAAGGCCAAGGCCCTGCAGGTGCTGGCCGCGCGCATCCAGGAGAAGGAGCGCAGCGAGCGCGCCGCCAAGGACGCCGCGATGCGCAAGGGGCTCATCGGCAGCGGCGACCGCAGCGACCGCATCCGCACCTACAACTTCCCGCAGGGGCGCCTGACCGACCATCGCATCAACCTCACGCTCTACAAGCTCGACCGCATCATGGAGGGCGAACTCGACGAGGTGGTGGCCGCCCTGCGCCAGGCGCGCGAGGCCGAGCAGCTGGCGGAGTTGGAAGTCGGCAACAGCTGAACGCAGGAAATCCCCTACCTGCCGGCTTGCCGGCCTAGAATGCAGCTACATTTTCAGTAGCAACCATCGTCGTCGGGACCCCATGCAGATCCAGCAAGCCCTCAGCGCGGCCTGCTCCGCCCTCGGGCTGGAGCGGCTCGATGCGCAGTTGCTGCTGCTGCATGCCCTGGGCCGGCCGCAGAACGACCGCGCCTGGTTGCTGGCCCATGACAGTGACGCGCTTGAGGCTGAGACCGAGATGCGCTACATCCACCTCACGCGCCGCCGCGCTGCCGGCACCCCGCTGGCCTACCTCACGGGCCAGCGCGAGTTCTACGGCCTGACGCTGCAGGTGGACGAACTCGTGCTCGACCCGCGGCACGACACCGAGACCCTGGTGGAATGGGCGCTTGAACATTTGCCCCCGCAGGGCTCGGCGGTAGACCTGGGCACGGGCAGCGGCGCCATCGCGATGGCGCTCAAGAGCCAGCGCCCCGAGGCCCTGGTCGGCGCGGTGGACGCCAGCGCCGAGGCCCTGGCCGTGGCCCGGGCCAATGCCGAGCGCCTGCAGCTGCCCGTGCACTTCGTGCAGGGCCACTGGCTCAGCGGCGTGCGCGGCCCCTTCGATCTCATCGTCTCCAACCCGCCCTACATCGCCGAGGACGATACGCATCTGGATCAGCTGGGCCACGAGCCGCGCATGGCCCTCACGTCGGGCGTCGACGGCCTGGACGCCCTCCGCACCATCATCGCCCAGGCCCCGGCCCATCTGCAGCCCGGCGGCTGGCTGCTGCTCGAACACGGCTGGCAACAGGCCGAGGCCGTGCGCGATCTGCTCGCGCAGACCGGCTTTGTGCAGGTGCAGTCGCGCCGCGACCTCGCGGGCATCGAGCGCTGCAGCGGCGGGCAGTGGCCGGTGGCCTGAAGCCCGTCCTCAGAGCCTCACCTCCAGCAGCTCGTCCCAACGTGTCGTGTAGCGCGGCGTACGGTGTTCCTGCTTCATGCTCCAGCGGCGCGCACGACCGCCCAGGCCGGCGCTGGCCAGGAAGACCGTGTCCTGTCCGTAGCGCGTGTTCAGCTGGTCCAGCACCTGCACCAGCCGCGGACGCGGCGCAGGCGCTTCGCCGAGATCCAGCTCGCCCTGACGCAGCCCCTCGCGTTGGAGATGCATGAGCACGAC
>JAYNNS010000163.1:2150-6743 GCA_038112835.1 Curvibacter sp.
GTTTGTAGATGTCCTGCAATACCGAGAGCGCTGCATGCACAATGCGCGCCGTGTCGTTCGTGGGGCACGGCAACTCGATGGACTGCCCTTTGGAACGAGGGGTGCTGCGCTCGTAGTGCCCGGTGCGGATGTAGACGTAGACCTGTCCCACTACGCTGCGCTGGCGGCGCAGCTTTTCGGCCGCGCGCGTGGCGAAGACCGTGACCGCCTCGCGCAGATCGGACAACGCGCCGATCTTGTGACCAAAGGAGCGCGTGACGGCGAGGTGGCGCCGGTCCTGCGGACCGTCCTCCAGATCCACGCAGGGCTGGCCCTGCAGCTCGCGCACGGTACGCTCGAGCACCACGGACCAGCGGCGTTGCACCTGCACCGGGTCCAGACGCGCCAGATCCAGCGCCGTGCACACGCCGGCCTCCTGGAGCTGCTCACGCAGACGCCAGCCCACGCCCCAGACCACGCCCACCTCGGTGGTGGCCAGCAGGGCGTCGAGCTCGCTGCGATCCAGCGCGGACAGATTGCAGACGCGCGCGTGTCGTGGGGCATAGGGTTCGGGCTTGCGCTCGGCGGTCTTGGCGATGTGGTTGGCGAACTTGGCCAGGGTCTTGGTCGGCCCGATGCCAATGCTGCAGGGCAGGCCCAGCCACTGCAGCACACGCTGGCGCATGGCATGAGCGCTAGCCGCCAGATCGCCCTGAATGCCAGCCAGATCGATGAAGCATTCGTCGATGGAATAGATCTCCTGGCGCGCGCCGAAACCGGCGAGCACCTCCATCATGCGCTCGGACATGTCGCCGTAGAGCGCGAAATTCGCCGACAGGGCAACGAGGCCCTGCGTGCGCTCCAGGTGCCGGATTTCGTGCCAGGGCGCGCCCATGCGGACACCAATGTCCTTGGCCTCGTTGCTGCGCGAGATGGCGCAGCCGTCGTTGTTGGACAGCACGATCACGGGACGGCCCTCGAACCGCGGCTGGAACACGCGCTCGCAGCTCACGTAGAAGTTGTTACCGTCGATCAGCGCGTACACGGCTCAAACTGGTGGATGGCCGCCGTGACCACACCCCAGATCTCCAGCGTCTGGCCTTCGGTCGGCACGATCTCGGGATAGGCCGGGTGGGCAGGCTGCAGCTTGACCCGCCCATCGCGTCGCCACAGCGTCTTGACCGTGAACTCGCCGTCGACCACGGCCACCACCACCTGCTGGTGCCGCGGCACGAGGGCGCGATCCACGACGAGGATGTCACCGTCCAGGATGCCCACGCCCGTCATGGAGTGACCGCGTGCACGCAGCAGGAAGGTGGCCTGCGGGTGCCTGACGAGCTCGCGCGTCAGGTCCACGCGCTGGCCGCCCAGGTCTTCGGCAGGTGAGGGAAAGCCTGCGGCGACGCGGTTGTCCAGCCACTGCACACCGTCGGCGACGGATGTCGTGGCACCTGCCGGATCGCCCCCCGCAAGACTGTTCATATTTACAGTATACCGCCGCAAGCCTTGCTGCGTCTGCTTCTCAATCAGATTCCTCAAGACCATGCGCTTGCAAGCAGCACGCTTTGCACGACAATGAGGGCTGTCCGCCACAACAAGGAAGAGGAAGGTCTCATGAAAGGTGACGCCCAAGCCATCGCCCATCTGCAGGCCCAGCTCAAGAACGAGCTGACCGCCATCAACCAGTATTTCGTGCACTACCGCATGCTCAAGCACTGGGGCCTGGACAAGCTGGCCAAGAAGGAATACGAGGAGTCCATCGGCGAGATGAAGCACGCCGACTGGCTCATGGACCGCATCTTCACGCTGGACGGCCTGCCCAATCTGCAGGACCTGGGCAAGCTCAACATCGGCGAGAACGTGCCCGAGATCCTGCGCAGCGACCTGGCGTTGGAGACCGGCGCGCAGGCCACCATCAAGGACGGCATCGCCCATTGCGAGAAGGTGCGCGACTACGTCTCACGCGACCTGCTGCAGAAGATCCTGGACGACACCGAGGAGCACATCGACTTCCTCGAGACCCAGATCGAGCTGATCGACAAGGTGGGCCTGCCCAACTATCTGCAGAGCCAGATGGGTGAGATCTCCTGAAGCGCCGGGCGCTCCGAAACAAGAAGGGCTACGCGTTGCGTAGCCCTTCTTGCTGGGGGCGAGGCAGATCAGGCAGCGACGGCCAGGGGAATGCTGCGCCCCACACCCAGCTCCTGGCTCAGGTGGGCGATCTTGGGGCCGCCGCTGCGGCATTCGGACCAGAGCGCGCGGGCGCAACCTTCGCACTTGCCGCACTGGGTGGCCACCCCCAGCTCGAGCTGGATCTCATCGAAGTCCGCGCCGGCACGGGCGGCACGTTCGATGGTCTTGTCGGAGACGCGATGGCAGACGCAGACGATCATGGCAAGGCTCAAAACTGAAGTGGCATGCGAATGATATAGGTTCTCAATAACAATGACCAGTCTTTTTTTCAGCCCCAGAATCGACAGGGTCAGCCCTGCATCGGCTGTGCAAAAACCCAGGAACTTTCCGGGTTAGCACTCTCTCTCAGGGAGTGCTAATATTCAGTCCACTCACTGAAAGGAGTACTGGGATGACCGCTCTGACTGCTGCCTCCGGTTCCGCCCTGGCCGTTGCCAACCCCTGGGCCTTGGTGCCCCCGCTGGGCAATCTGGACGCCTACATCACGGCCGTCAACCGCATGCCCATGCTCAGCGCCGAGGAAGAGCAGGAGTACGCCCGCAAATTCCGTGAGCAGAACGATCTTGAGGCTGCCGGTAAGTTGGTGCTTTCTCACCTGCGCCTGGTGGTCTCGGTCTCGCGCCAGTACCTGGGTTACGGCCTGCCCCATGGCGACCTGATCCAGGAAGGCAATGTGGGCCTGATGAAGGCCGTCAAGCGCTTTGACCCCGACCAGGGCGTGCGCCTGGTCAGCTATGCCCTGCACTGGATCAAGGCCGAGATCCACGAGTACATCCTGAAGAACTGGCGCATGGTCAAGGTCGCCACGACCAAGGCCCAGCGCAAGCTCTTCTTCAACCTGCGCTCCATGAAGCAGGGCTACAAGGCCGACGCCGCCGCTGCGGACGCCGCCACCCACCGCGAGACCCTGAGCGAGCAGGAGATCGACCTGATGGCGCGCGAGCTCAAGGTCAAGCGCGAGGAAGTGATCGAGATGGAGACGCGCCTGTCCGGTGGCGATGTCGCGCTCGATCCGGGCCCGACGGAAGACGGCGAGGATAGCTACGGCCCCATTGCCTACCTAGCCGACGCCAGCCACGAGCCCACGGCCATGATCGAGGCGCGCCAGCGCGACCGTCTGGCCAGCGACGGCATCACCCAGGCGCTGGAGGCGCTGGATCCGCGCAGCCGCCGCATCGTGGAAGAGCGCTGGCTCAAGGTGAACGACGACAGCTCCGGCGGCATGACGCTGCACGAGCTGGCTGCCGAGTACGGCGTGAGCGCCGAGCGCATCCGCCAGATCGAGGTGGCGGCCATGAAGAAGATGAAGGCCGCGCTGGCAGAATACGCCTGATCTCGGCACCGCCTTAACCGGCCCCGACTTGCCCAGAGTCCGGGGCCTTTTCATTTCTGGAGTTGAAAGCATGCGCCTGATCCCGTCGTCTCCCCTGCGCCGTGCCCTGCTGGCGCTGGTGCTCGCGCCCCTCGCGCTCGGCAGCCAGGCGGCCGAGCCCTGGCCCAGCAAACCGGTGAAACTGCTGGTGGGTTGTCCCGCCGGCAACTCGCCCGACCTGGTGGCGCGCACGCTGGCCGAGCCGCTCTCCAAGGCCCTGGGCCAGCCCGTGGTGGTGGAGAACCGCCCGGGCGCCGGCGGCAATATCGCGGCCGATCTGGTGGCCAAGGCGACCGACGGCCACACCCTGGGGGTGATGATCAACGGCAACCTGACCACCGCCAAGCTGCTCAACCCCAGGACGCCGTACGACCCGGCCAAGGACCTCGCGCCGAGCAGCCTGATCGGCACCGCACCGCTGGTGCTGGCAGCGCCGGCCGGCGCCCCGGGCCAGAGCACGGCAGACTGGCTGGCCGCGGCCCGCAGCAGCGGCAGCAAGTGGAGTTATGGCTCGCCGGGCATCGGCACCGTGGGCCATATCGGCATGGAGCTCCTCAAGGCGCGCACTGGCACCGAGGCCGTGCATGTGCCCTACCCCGGCTACCCGCAGGTCGTGACCGCCATGATCGGCGGCGACATCCAGCTCTCCATGCTGCCGCCGGGCCTGGCCCAGGCGCAGGCGGCCGCAGGCAAGGTGCGCCTGCTGGGCGTGACCTCGGCCGGCCGCAGCACGCTGGCCCCGGGCGTGCCCAGCCTGTCCGAAGCCGGCGTGCGGGACTTCCAGCTTGAGATCTGGAACGCGGTGGCCGGCCCGGCCTCGCTGCCCCAGCCGGTGGTGGCCCGGCTCTCGGCCCTGCTGAGCGAGATCGCGCGCAGCCCCGAGGTCCGTCAGCGCCTGTACCAGCAGGGCTGGCAGGTGGCCGGTGGCAGCTCGGAGGCGCTGGCCCGCCGCATCGCCGCGGACACGGCGGCCATGGGCCGGATCATCGCCGAGCGCGGCATCAAGGTCGAATGAAGCCGGGCCGCGGAGCGCGGCTCAGGACTTGAGC
>JAYNNS010000164.1:0-906 GCA_038112835.1 Curvibacter sp.
GTCTGAAGGACACCATCCACTGCACGGTGGAAGAGCGCACGCACCTCCAGGCACTCATCGGCCTGGGGCTGCACGACAGCGTGCGCCTCTTTCCCCAGCCCGAGCGCAATTTTTCCTGGTGGGACTACCGCAACATGGCCTTCCGCCGCAAGCAGGGCCTGCGCATCGACCACATCCTGATCAGCGACGCACTCAAGCCCCTGGCCAGCGCCTGCGCCGTGGACCCCACGCCGCGCAAGAACGAACGCCCCAGCGACCACGCCCCTGTGGTGCTGGAACTGCAGCTGTAAGGCCTGCCGGGCGCGCCACATGTCCACGCTGGCCTATGCCCTCTTCCCCACGCCCCTGGGTTGTTGCGGCATCGCCTGGAACGCGCACGCGCTGACCGGCGTGCAGCTCCCCGAAGCTGATGAGGCCGCCACGCGCCGGCGCATGGTGCGCCGTTTTCCCGAAGTCAGCGAAGGCCCGCCGCCGCTCTTTGTGCAGCAGGCCATCGCTGCCGTCACCGCCCTGCTCGAAGGCCATCCCCCCGAGCCGCACGACCTCAGCCACCTGCCACTGGACATGGCGGGCGTGCCGCCTTTCCACCAGCGCGTCTACGAGCTCGCGCGGCGCATCGCGCCCGGCGAGACCCTGAGCTATGGTGAAGTGGCGCACCGCCTGGGCGAACCGGGTGCCGCCCGCGCCGTGGGCCAGGCCCTGGGCGCCAACCCGTTCGCACCCGTGGTGCCCTGTCACCGCGTGCTGGGCGCGCAGACCGGCACCGGCGGCTTCTCGGCCCATGGCGGACTGCAGACCAAGCTGAAGCTGCTGGAGATCGAAGGCGCCCACTTCGGCGGCCCAGGTCTGTTCGACTGAAGCCATCTCCGGTATCGATGCGAGGGACGCCGTGGAACGGGCTTCGCC
>JAYNNS010000164.1:916-5416 GCA_038112835.1 Curvibacter sp.
GCCTCGATACGGCGGCCGCGCGTGGTGTCGAGCGCGGTCAGGATGAGCTTGCGCTCGAAGCGGCGCGTGAGCTCGTCCCACACATCCAGGCGGCCGCTGAGCAGCAGGCTCATGGCTTCGGCCTGCAGACCACTCTCCCAGTCCACCGCCGCGTTATCCGCCAGGACCGGGGCCGTCACGGGTGGCGTGCCGTCCGCCACCGGAGCCGCGGCGGCCGACGGAGCGGGCGCGGCCTCACCGAGGGCCAGCCCGATCTCGGGTGGCAGGTCCTTGGGCTCGATCACCTGGGCCGGCGCCATCACGGTGAGCCAGTGGCAGACGTTCTCGAGTTGTCGCACATTGCCCGGGAAGCTGAAGCGGCTGAGCTTTTCCAGCGCGGATTCCGAGATGCGCTTGGGCTCGACACCGAGCTGGCGTGCACTCTGCTGCAGGAAGTGGCGCGCGAGCATGGCAATGTCCTCGCGCCGCTCGCGCAGCGCCGGCAGGCGCAGGCGGATGACGTTGAGGCGATGGAACAGGTCCTCGCGGAACACGCCTTCCTTGACGCGCTGCTCCAGGTCCTGGTGCGTCGCGGCGATCACCCGCACATTGGCCTTGACGGCGCTGTGCCCGCCCACGCGGTAGAAGTGGCCGTCCGACAGCACGCGCAGCAGGCGCGTCTGCAGGTCGAAGGGCATGTCGCCGATCTCGTCGAGGAAGAGCGTGCCGCCCTCGGCCTGCTCGAAGCGGCCGCGGCGCATGGTCTGCGCGCCGGTGAAGGCGCCGCGCTCGTGACCGAAGAGCTCGCTCTCGAGCAGGTCCTTGGGGATGGCGGCGGTGTTGATGGCCACGAAGGGCCCGTTGGCGCGCGGCGAATGCTTGTGCAGCGCGCGCGCCACCAGCTCCTTGCCCGAACCCGATTCACCTGTGATCAGCACGGTGACATTGCTCTGCGAGAGCCGGCCGATGGCGCGGAACACGTCCTGCATGGCCGGCGCCTGGCCCAGCATCTCGGGCGCGCTGGTGATGCCTTCCTGCGCCACCTCCTCGCGCTGGCTCTCGTCCACGGCGCGACGGATGAGCTCGACCGCCTTGGGCAGGTCGAACGGCTTGGGCAGGTATTCGAAGGCACCGCCCTGGAAAGCCGACACGGCGCTGTCCAGGTCGGAGAAGGCCGTCATGATGATCACGGGCAGGCCGGGATGGCGCGCCTTGACCTTCTCCAGCAGTTCCAGGCCCGAGCCCCCGGGCATGCGGATGTCGCTCACCAGCACCTGGGGGCCCTCGCCCTCCTCGTCCAGCGCGGCCAAGACTTCCCGGGGGTTGGTGAAGCTGCGCGTGGGCATCTGCTCGCGCTGCAGCGCCTTCTCCAGCACGAAGCGTATGGACTGGTCATCATCGGCGATCCAAATCGGCTTCATGTCGGCTACACCCTTTGCACTCGTGCCGCCCGGTTCAGGGCAGCGGTATCAGTATCTTGAAATCGGTCCGGCCCGGCTCGCTGTCGCACTCGATCAGGCCATGGTGCTGCTGGACAAAGGTTTGCGCCAGCGTCAGCCCCAGGCCGGAGCCGCCCTCCCTGCCCGACACCAGCGGGAAGAAGATGCGGTCCTTGATCGAGTCCGGCACGCCGGGCCCGTTGTCGATGACATGCAATTCCAGTGCCAGCTTGTAGCGCTGCTTGCCGAAAGTGGTCTGCCGTGCAATGCGGGTACGGAAGGTCAGGCGGGCATCCCCCGCCGCCATGCGCTCGCCCAGCACCTGGCAGGCGTTGTGCGCGATGTTGAGTACGGCCTGGATCAGCTGCTCGCGGTCACCGCGGAATTCCGGGATGGACGTGTCGTAGTCACGCACCACGCGCAGGCCTTTCGGAAATTCGGCCAGGATCAGCGAACGCACGCGCTCGCAGACCTCGTGGATGTTGACATCGCCCACCACGTGCGGGCGCCGGTGCGGCGCGAGCAGGCGGTCCACCAGGGTCTGCAGGCGATCGGCCTCGTGGATGATGACGCGCGTGTACTCGGTGAGCTGGCTGTCGATCTCCATCTCCAGCAGCTGGGCCGCACCGCGGATGCCGCCCAGCGGGTTCTTGATCTCGTGCGCGAGGTTGCGGATCAGCTCCTTGTTGGCCTGGGCCTGGTCCAGCAGGCGCTCCTCGCGCTCCTGACGGGCCTGCTGCTCCAGCGGCAGCATCTCGATCAGGATGTCACCGGGCAGGTCGGTCTGGGTCAGGATCATGTGCACCGGCAGCGGATCACGTCCGGGGCGCTTGAGCCAGGCGTCGTAGCGCAGGGCCGCGAACTCGTTGGCACGCAGCCCGCCCAGGGCCTGCTGCAGGATCTGCGGCTCGGTGTAGTGCTCGGGCAGCAGGGAGCCCTCGATGCTGCGGCGGGACATGCCCAGCGCGTCTTCCAGGGCGGCATTGGCGTAGACCACCACACCGTCGCCGTGCACGACGGCGACCAGCGTGGCCAGGAGATCGAAGGGCTGGAAACGCCCGGCGGGGGGATCAGACGGTTTCAAGCCGTCTATTTTGACTCAGATGCGGCCGCCGACGGCAGGCGATCGATCTCGCGGCGCAGACCCGAGAGGTCGCTCTCGTTGCGCTCGATGCTGGCCTTGAGGTCGGCCACGCGGTCCAAGTACTTCTGGTGGTTGCGGAACTCGGAGCCCATCTTCTCGGGCTCGCCGTTGTTGTATTCCCTGAGCAGGTCGGCCTGCCGGGCCTCGGCCCTGCGCAGCTCGGTTTCCAGGATCATGCGGGCATCGGCATCGCGCTGGCGCTGGCGTTCGGCCTCCAGGCTGGTCACGACCTGGGTCGTGGCCGCCAGGCGCACACTTTCCGCCGGACGCGGGCGCTGCACCACGGTGACGTTGCCGCCCTCGACGAGCTTGCAGCCCTTCTGCCCGGGCTGGACCGTGTTGGTGTACTCGTTGCCGCAGCGGTAGATGCGGTTGCCCTGGGCATGGGCGAGATCCGCAGCGCCCGTGCCTGCTAGCAAAAACGTAGCTGCCAACGTCATCAAACTGGACTTCTTCATCGTGTACTCCGCATGCCACCGGGCAGGGACGGTCTATCAGTATCCTCATTTTCGGCCGGAATTCAAACCCCCTGAACCGTCCGGCCATGAAAAAGGACGGCCGAAGCCGTCCTTTTTTTGCGACAGGCTGTAACGAATCACAGCCCTGCGGCGCCCCTCTTACAGGGAGTAGTACATGTCGTACTCGACCGGGTGCGGCGCCATGCGGAAGCGCGTGACCTCGCTCATCTTCAGCTCGATGTAGGCGTCGAGCATGGAATCGGTGAACACGCCGCCCTTGGTCAGGAAGGCACGGTCCTTGTCCAGGTACTCGAGGGCCTGGTCCAGGCTGTGGCAGACGGTCGGCACCAGCTTGTCCTCTTCCGGGGGCAGGTGGTAGAGGTCCTTGGTGGCGGCCTCGCCCGGATGGATCTTGTTCTCCACGCCGTCCAGACCGGCCATCATCAGGGCCGAGAAGCACAGGTAGGGGTTGGCGCTCGGGTCCGGGAAGCGGGCCTCGATGCGGCGACCCTTGGGGTTGGCCACGAAGGGGATGCGGATGGAGGCGGAACGGTTGCGCGAGCTGTAGGCCAGCTTCACCGGGGCTTCGAAGCCGGGCACCAGGCGCTTGTAGCTGTTGGTGCCGGGGTTGGTGATGGCGTTCAGGGCGCGCGCGTGCTTGATGATGCCGCCGATGTAGTACAGGGCGAAATCGCTCAGGCCGGCGTAGCCGTCACCGGCGAACAGGTTCTTGCCGTCCTTCCAGATCGACTGGTGCACGTGCATGCCGGAACCGTTGTCACCGGCGTAGGGCTTGGGCATGAAGGTGGCGGTCTTGCCGTAGGCATTGGCCACGTTCCAGACCACGTACTTCAGCACCTGGGTCCAGTCGGCACGCTCGACCAGGGTCGAGAACTTGGTGCCGATCTCGTTCTGGCCGGCGCCGGCCACTTCGTGGTGGAACACTTCGACCGGGATGCCCAGGGACTCGAGGATCAGGGACATCTCGGCGCGCATGTCCTGCGTGCTGTCGACCGGGGGCACGGGGAAGTAGCCGCCCTTGGTGGTGGGACGGTGACCGCGGTTGCCGCCTTCGAGCTGCTTGCCGCTGTTCCAGGGGGCCTCGTACTCGTCGATGGCGAACATCACGTTGCCGGGCTCGTTGCTCCAGCGCACGCCGTCGAAGATGAAGAACTCGGGCTCGGGGCCGAAGTAGGCGGTGTCGCCGATGCCGGAGGCCTTCAGATAGGCCTCGGCGCGCTTGGCGATGGAGCGCGGGTCACGGTCATAGGCCTTGCCGTCGCTGGGCTCGACCACGTCGCACTGCAGGAACAGCGTGGTCTCTTCGAAGAAGGGGTCGATGTTGGCGGTGTTCGGGTCGGGCATGAGCTGCATGTCCGAAGCCTCGATGCCCTTCCAGCCGGCGATGGAGGAGCCGTCGAAGGCATGGCCGGAGGTGAACTTGTCCTCGTCGAAGGCGGAGATCGGCACGGTCACGTGC
>JAYNNS010000164.1:5426-6704 GCA_038112835.1 Curvibacter sp.
ACGAACTTGACTTCGTTCTCCTTCACCATCTTCATCACGTCTGCGACGGTCTTGGCCATCTGGTACTCCTGTTGGAAAGTTGATTGAAAGTTGCGCAGGCCATCGAATGCAGTTTTTGTGCCAATCCGGCGCACGCCGGCCCGCTCAGAATCGGCTATTTTGCCCTGAGTTTGAGCCCTGCCCACCCCATTTGGGATGATGTTCCTGACATCAGGGATTTGTATGCCTTGTTTTGGTGCATCAAATGGCACCAAAACAAGGCATTACTGATTTCGCACCAGTTCGGGGCCCAGCTTGGCATTCTGGGTGCGCAAGCCCGCCAGCAGCTCGGCATAGGCCGGGGCAATGAACTGGGCCTGCCCCTTGACCCCCAGCTCGATGTGCCGCCCATGCTCGGGATGGTCCACGCTGGGCAGGCTGAAAACCTTGACGCCGGCGTGGCGGGCCTCGATGGCCTCCATCAGCGGGGTCAGGGTGGCCTCCATGGCGCCATAGACGATGACGGACTGCTCGCACCAGGCGCCACGCCGGAAGCAGTGGGCGTACCGGCTGTCTAGCACCCACTCGATCATGGGCCAGGCCATGACCGGAAAACCCGGCACAAAATGCACCGCCCCCCGCCCGCCGGGCGAGGCACAGCTGAAACCCGGGATCTTGTTGTAGGGATTGGGGATGATCTCCGCCCCCTCGGGGAAGACGCCCATATGGAGCCGGTGCACATTGTCGGCACGGTCCGGCTCGTAGGGCAGGCTCTGCTCGCGTGCCACGTCCTGCATGCGCTCGCGGATCAGGCGCTCGGCCTGCGGGTGCAGGGCCAGGGGCACGCCGAGCGCGCGCGCCGCGCACTGGCGGGTGTGGTCGTCCGGCGTGGCCCCGATGCCACCACAGGAAAACACCGCCTCGCCCGAGGCGAAGGCACGCTGCAGCGCGGCGGTGATGCGGCGGGGATCGTCCCCCACATAGTCGGCATGGGCCAGCTGCAGGCCGCGTGCACCGAGCAGTTCGATCACCCGGGGCAGGTGCTTGTCGGCGCGCTTGCCCGAGAGGATCTCGTCGCCGATGATGATGAGGCCGAAAGCGGTGGTGGATTCAGACATGGGGGGCTGTGTCGGCCGCAGGGCCGGGCAGGGCGACGACAGGCGCCGCGGACGCCTCCTGGCGCAGGGCGGCCAGCGCGGCCAGGCCGTAGTGCGTGAACCAGAGTGCTGCGAAGATAAAAACGAAGGTGTAGATCCAGATGGCCAGCGGCACCAGCAGCGGCGCCAGCACCACCGCCAT
>JAYNNS010000165.1:0-4249 GCA_038112835.1 Curvibacter sp.
TGCTGATCGTTCTCAACGGCCTGTTCGCCATGTCGGAGCTGGCGCTGGCGGCCAGCCGCAAGTCGCGTCTGCTGGCCATGGCCGAGACCGGCGACGGGGGCGCGCAGCAGGCGCTGGAGCTGATGGACAACCCCAACCAGTTCCTCTCCACCATCCAGGTCGGCATCACCTCCATCGGCGTGCTCAACGGCATCGTGGGCGAGGCCGCCTTCAGCGACGATCTCGCCGCCTGGCTGCTGGGCCTGGGCCTGGGGCTGAGCGAAGGCGCGGCGGCCATCGCGGCCACGGCCGGGGTGGTGACGCTCATCACCTTCCTCACCATCATCTTCGGCGAGCTGGTGCCCAAGCGCATCGGCCAGCTCTATCCCGAGCCCGTGGCGCGCTGGATGTCGCGTCCCATGGCCTGGCTGGCCATCGCGGCCAAGCCCTTCGTGAGGCTGCTTTCGGCCACCACGCAGGGCGTGCTCACCCTGCTGCGCATCCCCACCGATGTGGAGCGCCCCATGACCGAGGAGGAGATACGCCACAGCCTGGAAGAGGGCGTGGACGCGGGCGTGATCGAGCAGCAGGAGCACCAGATGGTGCGCAACGTGTTCCGACTCGACGACCGGCCGCTGACCTCGCTCATGGTGCCGCGCGCCGACATCGCCTGGCTTGACGTCTCGCTGACTGTGGCGCAGTGCCTGCAGCACGTGGGCCGCGCCGGACAGGCGGGCGCGCACTCCTGGTACCCGGTCTGCCGCGGTTCGCTCGACGAAGTGCTGGGCCTGATCAGCGTGGGCCAGCTGCTGGGCCTGGGCCCGCAGGCCGGGGGCAGCATCGAGGCGCATGTGCAGCCGGCCGTGTTTGTGCCCGAGACGCTGTCGGGCATGGAGCTGCTGGAGCAGTTCCGCGAGCGCTCGGGACGCATGGTCTTCGTGGTGGACGAGTACGGGGTGGTGCAGGGCCTGCTGACCCCGGGGGATCTGCTCGAAGCCATCACGGGCGAGCTGCAGCCGGTGGCGCAGGTGGACGCCTGGGCCACCGAGCGCGAGGACGGCTCCTGGCTGCTCGACGGCATGATCCCCGTGGACGAGCTCAAGGCGCGGCTCGACATCCGCGAGCTGCCCGGCGAGGACAAGGGCCGCTACAACACGGTGGCCGGCCTGCTGCTGGCCGTCAGCGGCCACCTGCCGCGCACCGGCGAGAAGATCGTCTGTGCGGGTTGGGAGTTCGAGGTGGTGGACCTGGACGGCCGGCGCATCGACAAGGTGCTGGCGCGGGCCGAGGCGCTCAGGGCGATGCTGTGACGACGCGGTCGCGCCCGCCGCGCTTGGCGGCGTAGAGGGCCTCGTCGGCCTGCTTGATCAGCGTCTCCGCGCCGGGCCCGTCGGGCTGCAGGCTTGCCACGCCGATCGAGAGCGTGGCCGTGCACCAGGTCTCCTGCCAGGGGTGCTTGATGCGGCCGAAGTCCTGACGGATGCGCTCCAGCACCTCCACCGCCTGCGACAGGTCGGCGCCCGGCAGCACCACGAGGAACTCCTCGCCGCCATAGCGGCCGATCAGGTCGCTGCGGCGCAGGCGCTGGCTCAGGAACCAGCCCAGGTTGCGGATCACCTGGTCGCCCATGGGGTGGCCGTAGCTGTCGTTGATCTTCTTGAAGTGGTCGATGTCCACCATGGCCACGGCCAGGGGCTGGCCGTCGGCCCGCGCCTGCTGCAGGGCTGCAGCCAGCTTTTCCTTCGAGGTGCTGTGGTTGTACAGGCCGGTGAGGCTGTCGCGCTGCATGGCGCGGCGCAGGGTGCGGTAGCGTTCGATCTTGCTCTGCACCACGGCGTTGAGGATGACCGGGTTGTAGGGCTTGGTGAGGAAGTGGTCGCCCCCGAGGCGCAGCGCCTCGACCTGCATGGGCACGTTGGCGTCGCCCGAGAGGTAGACGATGGGGATGGAGAGGAACTCGGGGTGCTGGCGGATCACGCGCGCGGCCTCCACGCCCGTGCAGCCGGGCATGAACATGTCCATCAGGATGAGGTCGGGCTGGAACTGCGCCAGCTGCGCCAGCACGTCGTGCGGCCTGGCGATCACCTGCGTCTCGATGCCGCACAGGGCCAGCGTGCGCTCGATGGACCTGCTGGCCGTGAGCGAGTCCTCCACCACCAGGGCGCGGTAGGGTTCCTCCAGGCGGCCGCTGCACAGCTCGAGCAGCCGCGCCAGGATCAGGGGCTGGGCCGTGCCCAGGGGAAAGCAGAAGTCGGCGCCGGCCGTGAGCGCGACGCGCAGGCTGTCGAAATCGCCTTCCAGCTCGTGCACCAGCAGGGCGGCGGCGGCAAAGCGTGCGCGCAGCAGCGTGACCTGCTCGGCCGTCTGCGCTGCGCTCATCCCGGCGGCGTTGAGCAGCACGATGGCCGGCTCCTCGGTCTGCGCGGGCAGGTTGCGGATCTGGTGGAACTCGGCGTCGATGCTGAAGTAGCCCAGCTGCAGGGCCAGTGCCTGCCAGGCCGCGCCGCTGCTGCCGAAGAGCCAGACGCGATGGCGTGGTTCCGTGTCCGGCCCGATGGCCTGCGCCGGGTGGCGGCGGCGTTCGGGCACCTCCGGATGCTGGGCCTCGAGATAGTCGGCCACCCGCTGCGCGAGATCCTGCAGCCGCGCATCGAGCTCACCCAACGTCGCCGGCGGGATGTCGGCGCCGATCCCGTTCTCGAACAGGGTCAGCACCTGCTGTTCCAGGCTGCGCGAGATCTGCTGCAGGCCCGACAGGCCCTGACTGTGCAGGAACTCGGTGAAGCTGGAGACCGAGACGGCGAACTCCAGCAGCAGGTCTGCGCCCGGTGCCGCCGCGAAGCTGCGCAGGCTCGCGCACAAGGCGTCGGTGCGTCTGCGGAGGGTTTCGGGGGCGGTGGACATGGCGCGGCGAACCTGGCCCCAGTATAGGGGGCGGGCCGCCGCCGGCGTGGCGCCTCAGTCTGCGCGGGAAGCGCCCTCGTGGCGCAGCGCGGCGAGCAGGGCTTCGAGGCGCTGGTACAGCGCCAGCACCAGCCAGACGGCGGCGGCCAGCGTGCCCAGAATGAAGAGCCAGTCGTAGAGCTTGCGCAGCTCGGGGCCGAGCAGGCCACCGAGCACGAGCAGCAGCACGGGATGTGCGATGGGCACGATGATCACCGCGGCCAGCGGCAGCACGAAATGGCCGGCCTGCACCTGCCAGCCGCCGCGGGCCTGCAATTCCAGGCTCGCGCGTTGCGCCAGCAACCAGAGCAGCACGAGCGCGCTGCCGTAGGCGAGGAAGCGCACGAGGTTGGCCGCGCTGAGCTTGAGGGCGGCGATCGAGGTCTTCTGGAAGAAGCTGAGTTCGCCCAGCGCCGCGCCGAGTACCAGGGTGATCAGGATGACCAGGGGATAGCGGATCCACCAGCCGGGGTGGGTGTTCATGGAGGGCCCTTCTGCAAGTGCCGGCGGCGCGGCGACGGGCGGCATTCTAGGCGGCAGATGTAGCAAATTTGTATCAGGCGCGGCCCGTGAGCCGGTAGACCCAGAGCCCGAGCAGCTCGTGCAGCGCCAGCTGCCATTTGGCCGCGCCCTGGGCCAGCGAGTATTCGTTCCAGGGTGTGGCCAGGCCGGCACGGTAGTCGGTGGGCCAGGGCGTGACGTTCCAGCCGGTCTTCTCGAAGGTGGCCATGGCGCGTGGCATGTGCCAGGCCGAGGTCAGCAGCAGCCAGGGCTGTGTCCGGTCCACGCCCGGCAGGGCGGCGCTCCGCACGGCGTTCTCGTGCGTGGTGCGCGAGGCGTCTTCCAGGAGCAGGCGCTGCGCCGGCAGGCCCAGCGCGGTGTAGAAGCGGCGCGCGCGTTCGGCCTCGGTCAGGGCCTCGCTGCGCAGGCCGCCGATGCCGCCGGTGTAGAGCAGGCGCAGCTGCGGGGCCTGCTGCATCAGGGGCAGCGCGGCGGTGAGCCGCTCGGCGGCACTGTTGAGGGCTGGCTGCGCGTGCCCCTCCCAGACGTAGGAGGCTTCGGTGGCGCCACCGAGCACGATGACGCCGGCATAGCGGCCCAGGTCGGGCTGCGCGGGGGCCGGATGCCGGGCTTCCAGCTGGCGCAGCAGGGCGTCGGGCAGCGGCTCCCAGCCCTGCAGCAGCAACACCGCCAGCGCGCTCCAGAGCAGGGCGGTGCCGCGGCGGCGCCAGCGACGCTGCATCCACAGGCCGGCCAGCAGGAGCAGGACCACCCAGGCCAGGGGCTGGGTCACAAAGTCGAGGAGCTTGGCGAGCACGAACATGGG
>JAYNNS010000165.1:4349-6700 GCA_038112835.1 Curvibacter sp.
CCCAGGCCAGGGGCTGGGTCACAAAGTCGAGGAGCTTGGCGAGCACGAACATGGGGGCCTATTGTCGCGTGGCATGAGTCGCGTGGCATGATGGTCGCCATGAGCCTGCCGCACGACGATCCCCCCCTGCCGTCCGTCTCCTTCTTCCAGGCCTTGCGCTTCTGGTTCAAGCTCGGCTTCATCAGCTTCGGCGGGCCGGCTGGCCAGATCGCCATCATGCACGAGGAACTGGTCGAGCGACGGCGCTGGATCTCGGAGCGCCGCTTCCTGCACGCGCTCAACTACTGCATGCTGCTGCCCGGGCCCGAGGCCCAGCAGCTCGCGACCTACCTGGGCTGGCTGATGCACCGCACCTGGGGCGGCATCGTGGCCGGGGCGCTCTTCGTGCTGCCCTCGCTCTTCATCCTGATTGCCCTGTCCTGGATCTACGTGGCCTGGGGTGAGCGGCCATTGGTGGCGGGCCTGTTCTACGGCATCAAGCCCGCAGTCACGGCCATCGTGCTGCAGGCGGCCTGGCGCATTGGTTCCAAGACGCTGAAGAACGGCGTGCTCTGGGCGATTGCGGCGGCGGCCTTCGTGGCCATCTTCGCGGGCCAGCTGCCTTTTCCGCTCATCGTGCTCGGGGCGGCCCTGATCGGCTATGTGGGCGGGCGCCTGGCACCGCAGTACTTCCGCGCCGCCGGTGGGCACGGGGCCCGCAGCAAGTCCTGGGGGCCCGCGCTGATCGACGACGACACGCCCACGCCGCCACACGCGCAGTTCCGCTGGCCGCGCCTGCTGCGCGTGCTGGTGGTGGGGCTGTGGCTGTGGATCCTGCCCATGGGCCTGCTCACGCTGGGCCTGGGCTGGGGCCATGCCTACACGCAGATGGCCTGGTTCTTCACCAAGGCCGCCCTGCTCACCTTCGGCGGCGCCTATGCCGTGCTGCCCTATGTCTACCAGGGCGCCGTCACGCACTATGGCTGGCTCAATGCCGAGCAGATGATGGCCGGCCTGGCCCTGGGCGAGACCACGCCCGGGCCGCTGATCATGGTGGTGGCCTTCGTCGGCTTCCTGGGCGGCTGGGGCCAGGCCCTGCTGGGGCCGGACGCGCTCTTCCTCGCAGGGGCCCTGGCGGCGGTGCTGGTGACCTGGTTCACCTTCCTGCCCTCCTTCCTCTTCATCCTGGCCGGCGGGCCGCTGGTGGAGTCCACCCACGGGGACCTCAAGTTCACCGCGCCGCTGACCGCCATCACCGCCGCGGTGGTGGGGGTGGTGCTCAACCTGGCGCTGTTTTTCGGCTACCACGTGTTCTGGCCGCGCGGCCTCACCGGCGGTTTCGATGTCGTCTCGGCGCTGATCGCCGTCGGGGCGGCCGTGGCCCTGCTGCGCTACCAGCGCAATGTCATGCAGGTGATCGGCGTCTGCGCCGTGCTGGGCCTGGCCCTCAAGAGCGCCGGGCTCTGAGCCTCCCTGCCGTGCGCCCCCGGGCCGCCCTTTTGCGGTGCAACAGGCGCTCTGTCGCTCGGCCGGGGCCCTGACTTTGTGCGACGCAATAAATCTATTCTATAGATAGGATTGATAAATCCTCGGGTTTTTACTGATAGTCAATGGCTACAATCACGCCATCGGTTCCAAGAAACCGGTTTTCAAGTTTCCCTTCAACCATCCCAGGAGTTCCACCATGTCCCTGATCAATACCCAGGTCCAGCCCTTCAAGACCACGGCCTTCCACAATGGCAAGTTCATCGAGGTGACCGAGCAGTCGCTCAAGGGCAAGTGGTCCGTGCTGATTTTCATGCCGGCCGCCTTCACCTTCAACTGCCCGACCGAGATCGAGGACGCCGCCGACAACTACGCCGAGTTCCAGAAGACGGGCACCGAGGTCTACATCGTCACCACCGACACCCACTTCTCGCACAAGGTGTGGCACGAGACCTCCCCGGCCGTGGGCAAGGCCAAGTTCCCCCTGGTCGGCGACCCCACGCACCAGCTGACCAACGCCTTCGGCGTGCACATCCCCGAAGAAGGCCTGGCCCTGCGTGGCACCTTCGTGATCAATCCCGATGGCGTGATCAAGACCGCTGAAATCCACAGCAACGAGATCGCCCGCGACGTCAAGGAAACCCTGCGCAAGCTCAAGGCCGCCCAGTACACCGCCGCCAACCCCGGCCAGGTGTGCCCCGCCAAGTGGAACGAAGGCGCCAAGACCCTGACGCCCTCGCTTGACCTGGTCGGCAAGATCTAAGTCTGCTTGAGCTTTAAGTGTTGGGCGTTGAGCGTGATGCGCTCAGCGCCCCTCCCTGAACGCTCAGCCTTCGACGCCGCACCCGGAACGCTCAACGCTGAACGCACAACCCTTAACGGAGTAC
>JAYNNS010000166.1:0-990 GCA_038112835.1 Curvibacter sp.
GGCGAACTGAGCATCGAGGAGGCCGGCTGGGAGCTGTTCCACCTGCTGCTCGACGTGGCCAGCGGCAGGAAGAAGACCTGGGCCGAACAGTGGAAGCTGCACAACGCGCTGGTCCTGTTCAACCCCGCCCCCGTCACTTGAGCTTTCTCTTTCTGTCAGACACAAGAACTTCAACCATCCCCAAGGAGATCCCCATGCTGTCCGCCCTCCGTAAAACCTGGCTCGGCACCCTGCTGGCCGCGCTGAGCCTGGGCGCCACTGCCCAGAGCGGCCCGATCAAGATCGTCGTGCCCTACCCGCCCGGCGGCTCCTCCGACATCATTGCGCGCTCCATCAGCCAGCCGCTGTCGGAACTGCTCAAACAGACCGTCATCGTGGAGAACCGCGCCGGCGCCAACGGCAACCTCGGCGCCGACCTCGTGGCCAAGTCCAGCGCCGACGGCCTGACCCTGCTGCTGTGTGACACCGGCGCGCTGGCCATCAGCCCCTCGCTCTACAAGCTGCCCTTCGATCCGTCCAAGGACCTGCGTGGCGTCACCATGCTGGCCTATTCGCCGCACATGCTGGTGGTCCACCCCTCGGTGCCCGCCAACACGCTCCAGGAGCTGGTCGAGCTGTCGAAGAAGACGCCGCTCAACTTCGCCGTCACCGCCATGGGCAGCGCCCCGCACCTGGCCGGCGTGTCTGTGCAGCGCGCCAGCGGCGCCAACTGGACCTACATCCCCTACAAGGGCGGCGTGCAGGCCGTGACCGACACCATCGCCGGCCAGACCCAGGTCACCATGAACGGCATGCTGGCCACCCTGCCCCATGTGCAGAGCGGCAAGCTCAAGGTGCTGGCCATCTCCAAGGGCACGCGCATGCCCCTGGTGGCCACCATCCCCACGCTGGCCGAGCAGGGCCTGACCGGTTTCGAATCCGGCACCTGGCAGGGCGTGCTCGTGCCCGCCGGCACCCCCAGGGCCGTGGTCGACAAGCTCCAGGCTGCCC
>JAYNNS010000166.1:1034-6671 GCA_038112835.1 Curvibacter sp.
GGTCCAGGTCATCCGCAGCCCCGAGGTACGCAGCCGCCTGACGGCCCAGGGCGCCGAGGTCGTGACCATGAGCCCCGAGGAGCAGGACAAATTCTTCAACAAGGAACGCGCGCGCTGGCAGGCCGTGGTCAACGAGGCCCAGATCAAGCTGGACTGAGCCCCCGACACGGACCGGGAAGAAGAAGGGCCGCCCTGGAGCGGCCCTTTTTGCGGGGACAGCTGGACTCAGCTGCCCGCCACCTTCATGCGGTCGATCAGGATGGACCCCACGGTCTTGGCGCCGTAGTTGTAGGCATCCGCGCCCACGGCGGCGATGCCCATGAGCATGTCCTTCATATTGCCGGCGATGGTGATCTCCTGCACCGGGTAGGCGATGCGGCCGTTCTCCACCCAGTAGCCGCTGGCGCCGCGTGAGTAGTCGCCCGTCACGTAGTTCACGCCCTGGCCCATGAGCTCGGTCACGAACAGGCCCGTGCCCAGCTTGCGCAGCATGGCGTCGAGGTCGTCGCCGGGCTGCGTCTGGCGCGAGCTCAGGATCAGGTTGTGCGAGCCGCCGGCGTTGCCCGTGGTCTTCATGCCCAGCTTGCGCGCCGAGTAGCTGCTCAGGAAATAGCCCTGCACGCGGCCGGCCTCGATGACCGAACGCGCCCGGACGCGCACCCCCTCCTCGTCGAAGGGCGAGCTGCCCTTGCCGCGGAGCAGGAAGGGATCCTCGAGCAGGTCGATGTGGGCGGGCAGCACCTGCCGGCCCAGCGCATCGAGCAGGAAGGAGCTCTTGCGGTAGAGCGCGCCGCCGCTGAGCGCCTGCACCAGCGCGCCCAGCAGGCCGGCGGCCAGCGGGGATTCAAACAGCACAGGCACTTCGCGTGTGCTGATCTTGCGCGCCTTGAGGCGGCTCAGCGCGCGCTCAGCCGCATAACGGCCAATGGCCTCGGGCAGGGCCAGGTCCTCCGGGTGGCGGTGCGAGCTGTACCAGTAGTCGCGCTGCATGTCCTCGCCCTTGCCGGCGATGGGCGCGACCGAGATCGAGTGGCGCGAGCTGGCATAGCCACCGCGGAAACCGCGCGTGTGGGCGCTGAAGAAATGCGACTGCTGGGCCGACACGGCCGCCCCTTCGCCGTTGCTGATGCGCTTGTCCGTCCGGAAGGCTGCGTCCTCGGTGGCGCGTGCGATCTGCGCGGCCTCTTCGCTGCCGAGGGCCCAGGGATGGAAGAGGTCGAGCTCGCGCCCGGCCTCGTCGTGGCGCACGATGTCCTCGGCATCGGGCAGGCCCGCCACCGGATCCTCGGCCGTGAAGCGCGCGATGTCATACGCCGCCTGCACGGTCTGCTCGATGGCGGCGCGCGAGAAGTCGGAGGTGCTGGCATTGCCGCGGCGCTGGCCGATGTAGACCGTGACGCCCAGGGACTTGTCGCGGTTGCGCTCGACGTTTTCCAGTTCGCCCTTGCGCACGCTGACGGACAGGCCGCAGCCCTCGGAGGCCTCGGCGCCGGCATCGGTGGCGCCGAGCTTGCGGGCATGCGCCAGCGCGGTGTCCACGAGTTCTTCGACAGTGTCACGGCTGTAACTGAAGCCGCTGTCGCTGCCGGTGCTTGCGCGGGGATGGGGTTTGTTCATGGCAAGGCTATGATACTTGCCCGTGTTCGCAGCCCCTGCGGCACCCAGAATTCACCCCACGCATGTCCCGCAAACCCAAAAAAGGCTATTACGTCAGAGGCCAGTTCGTCGCCGAGGGCAGCGAGCTCGACCTGGAGCTCAAGCGCGAGCTCAAGGGCGACGTCGAGGTCAGCAAGACCGACCTGAAGCGCGAAAGCACCGAGCTGCAGAAGCTCGGCGAGGAGCTGCTGACCCTGCGCGCCGACCTCCTGGACAGGCTGGACCTGCCGGACAAGCTGCTCGAGGCCCTGGCCGAGGCCCGGCGCATCACCAATTTCGAGGGCCGGCGCCGCCAGATGCAGTACGTGGGCAAGCTCATGCGCCAGCTCGACCCCGAGGTACGGGAGGCCGCGCGCGCGGCCCTGATCGAGCAGCACATGCCTTCGGCCCGCGAAACCGCCCTGCTGCACACGGCCGAGCAATGGCGCGACCGCCTGATCGCCAGCGACGAGGCCGTGGCGCAGTGGATCCAGGACTTCCCGCGGACCGACACGCAGCAGCTGCGCGCCCTGGTGCGCCAGGCGCGCAAGGACGCCCCGCCCGTGGACCAGGCCGCGGTGTCCCAGGGCCTGGCCCCGCGCCAGGGCCGCGCCTACCGCGAGATCTTCCAGCTGGTGCGCGAGCATCTGGCCGCCGTCGACACCACCGACTCCGAGCAAGACCATGAGTGATTCCGTCCACGATCCGATCAAGATCGGCATCGTCTCCATCAGCGACCGCGCCTCCAGCGGCGTCTACGAGGACAAGGGCCTGCCCGCGCTGCAGGACTGGCTCACGCGCGCACTGAAGAACCCCATCACCTTCGAAGCACGCCTGATCCCCGACGAGCAGACGCGCATCAGTGCCACGCTGATCGAGCTGGTCGACGCCGGCTGCTCGCTGGTGCTCACCACCGGCGGCACCGGCCCGGCCCTGCGCGATGTGACGCCCGAGGCCACGCTGGCCGTGGCGCACAAGGAGATGCCGGGCTTCGGCGAGCAGATGCGCCAGATCAGCCTGAAGTTCGTGCCCACGGCCATCCTCTCGCGCCAGGTCGCGGTGATCCGGGACCGGAGCCTGATCATCAACCTGCCGGGCCAGCCCAAGTCCATCCAGGAAACGCTCGAAGGGCTCAGGGATGCCGAGGGGAAAGCGGTGGTGGCCGGCATCTTCGCCGCCGTGCCCTACTGCGTGGACCTGATCGGCGGGCCCTATCTGGAAACCCGCGACGAGGTCTGCCCGGCCTTCCGTCCCAAGTCGGCGATCCGCGCGCCCCGGGCCTGACCTTCAGCCCTCAGCGCGCCTGCGCCAGCAGCTGCCCGGCCTGTGCCACCAGCTGCTGGCGGAACACCTCGGCGATCGGCGACAGCCGCTTGCCCTTGGGGTAGACGATGTGCCACTGCGAGGCGATCGGAAAGCCCTGCACATCGAGCACCGCCACCCCCTGCGTGGCCGGCTTGGGCGCCAGCGCGTGCACCGAGATCACGGCCAGCCCCAGCCCCCCGGCGACGGCCTCGCGCACCGCCTCGTTGCTGCCCAGTTCCAGCCGCAGTTCGGGCGCGTAGCGCTGCTTGCGGAAATGCGCGTCGGCGGCCAGGCGCGTGCCCGAGCCCTGCTCGCGCAGGATGAAGCGCGTGCCGCGCAAGTCCTGCAGCTGCAGGCCGCGCCGGCGCGCCAGCGGGTGCGCGGCGGGGGCGATCAGCACCAGCGGATTGGCCAGGAAGATCTCGTCCTCCAGCTCCAGCTCGGCCGGCGGCCGCGACATGATGTAGAGGTCGTCCAGGTTCTCGCGCAGGCGACCGACCACGCCGTCGCGGTTGAGCACCTCCAGCGAGATGTCCACCTCGGGGTGGCGGCTGCAGAAGTGGCCGAGCAGGCGCGGGATGAAGTACTTGGCCGTGCTCACCACCGCCACCCGCAGGCGGCCGCGCGTCAGCCCCTTGAGGCCGTCGACGGTCTGGCCGAAGGCCTCCCACTCGGTGGCCATGCGCCGCGCCGTGCGCGCCAGCTCCAGTCCGGCCTGGGTCAGGTGCACGCGCCGCGCCACCACCTCGTAGAGCGGCAGCCCCACCGCCTCGCTGATCTCGCGCAGCTGCATCGAGGCGGTGGGCTGGGTCACGTGCAGGGCGCGCGCGGCGCCGCTGACGCTGCCGGTCTCGGCCAGCGCCAGGAAGAGGCGCAGCTGGCGAAAGGTCACGTTCATAGATAAATCTCTATGGATAACTGCTTGAATATCGATTTTACTTTGATTGCCGCAGACGGCATCATTCCGGCATCTGGAGTCCACTGATGCACAACCTGCTTGATCCCGCCATTCTGTTCTTCGTGTTCGGCATGCTCGCCGGCACGGTGAAGTCCAACCTGGAGATTCCTGCGCCCATCACGCGCTTTCTCTCGCTCTACCTGCTCATGGCCCTGGGCCTCAAGGGCGGTTTCGCGCTCTCGCAGTCGGGCCTGACCCCGCAGGTCGCCACCAGCCTGGCCTGCGCCCTGCTGCTGGCCGTGCTCGTGCCGCTGCTGGGCTACCGCCTGCTGCGCCGCCTGGTCGCGCCCTTCGACGCCGCCGCGCTGGCGGCGACCTACGGCTCGGTCAGCGCGGTGACCTTCGTGACCGCCGCCCAGTTCCTCGACAACCAGCAGATCCCCTACGGCGGCTACATGGCCGCGGCCATGGCGCTGATGGAGTCACCGGCCATCGTGCTGGCGGTGCTGCTGGCCAATGGCCTGCGCCGCCAGGCCAGCGCCGGCGTGATCGCCTCGCCGCACGGTGCCGCCCTGCTGACGCCGCCGCAGCCCGTGGGCATCGGCCCCATCCTGCGCGAGTCCTTCACCGACGGCGCCCAGCTGCTGCTGCTCGGCGCCATGCTGATCGGCATGCTCACGGGCGAGAGCGGCAAGGCCGCCATGCAGCCCTTCTCGGGCGACCTGTTCAAGGGCATGCTGGCCTTCTTCCTGCTCGACATGGGTCTGCTGACGGCACGCAACCTGGGCCAGCTGCGCCAGCACTCGCCCTGGCTGATCGGCTACGCCCTGCTCGCGCCGCTGGTGCACGCCAGCCTGGCGCTGGCCCTGGCCACGACGCTGGGCCTGCCCCTGGGCGACACCATCCTGCTCATGGTGCTCGCGGCCAGCGCGTCCTACATCGCCGTGCCCGCCGTGCTGCGCCACGCCATCCCCGAAGCCCAGCCCGCGCTGTACTTCGGCATGTCGCTGGGCGTGACCTTCCCGCTCAACATCCTGGCCGGCATCCCGCTCTACGCCTGGGTGGCACAATCGGTGCTCCACTGAAGCGGCGGGCCTGCGCACGGGCCCGGCGCGCGTGACCACCCAGCCCGTCCCGCCCTTGCCTTTCACGCACCTCCTGCTCGCCCTGGCCGTGGTCGCGGTCTGGGGCAGCAATTTCGTCGTCATCAAGTTCGGCCTGACCGAGCTGCCGCCCCTGCTGCTGGCAACGATGCGCTTCGCGCTCAGCGCCCTGCCCTGGCTCTTCTTCATCCGCCGCCCGGCCGTGGCCTGGCGCCATCTGGTGGGCTACGGCGTGCTCATGGGTTTCATGTTCGGCCTGCTCTTCCTCTCGATGCGCGCCGACGTGACGCCAGGCCTGGCCTCGCTGCTGATGCAGTCCCAGGTCTTCATGACCCTGCTGCTCGTGGCCTGGCTGCAGCACGAACGCATGCCGCGCATCCAGTTCGCCGGCCTGGCCCTGGCCACCACGGGCTTCGCACTGATCGCCTGGCAGAGCCTGGCCCAGACCCACGCCGACGTCACGCCCCTGGGCCTGGGCCTGGCGCTGAGTGGGGCCCTGTGCTGGGCCTGCGCCAATGTGGTCTCGCGCAGCATCGGCAAGGTGGACATGCTGGGCTTCATGGTCTGGAACTCGGTCTTCGCCGTGCCGCCGCTGCTCGTCCTGAGCCTGGTCTTCGAAGGTCCGGCCGCGATCACCGAGGCGCTGCCGCGCGCCAGCCTGGCCGCCTGGGCCGCCATGCTCTGGCAGGCCCTGGG
>JAYNNS010000167.1:0-284 GCA_038112835.1 Curvibacter sp.
TGCTCACGCTGACCGCCACCCCCATTCCGCGCACGCTGGGCATGGCGCTCGAAGGCCTGCGCGACCTCAGCGTCATCGCCACCGCGCCGCAGCGCCGCCTGGCCATCAAGACCTTCGTGCGCAACGAGGACAAGGGCGTGATCCGCGAGGCCGTGCTGCGCGAGCTCAAGCGCGGCGGCCAGGTCTATTTCCTGCACAACGAGGTGGAGACCATCGAAAACCGCCGCGCGCGCCTCGAGGAACTGCTGCCCGAGGCGCGCATCGCCGTGGCCCACGGCCAGATG
>JAYNNS010000167.1:294-4229 GCA_038112835.1 Curvibacter sp.
GTACAGGCCAGGGGTGTGGTGATGATGACCCTGGCCCGGTTCAAGGTGCCGGTGGTGGAGTTTCCACCGATGCAGATCAAGCTGGCGCTGGCCGGTTTCGGCCATGCCGAAAAAGACGAGGTGCTCGAAGCCGTGATGCGCGACTTCGTCGCCCAGCGCAGCAACCTGCTGCTGTGCTCCACCATCATCGAGACCGGCATCGACGTGCCTTCGGCCAACACCATCGTCATCAGCCGCGCCGACAAGTTCGGCCTGGCCCAGCTGCACCAGCTGCGCGGCCGCGTGGGCCGCAGCCACCATCAGGCCTATGCCTACCTGCTGGTGCCCGACAAGGAGAGCCTGACCAAGCAGGCCGCGCAGCGCCTGGACGCCATCCAGGCGATGGAGGAGCTGGGCTCGGGCTTCTACCTGGCCATGCACGACCTCGAGATCCGCGGCGCCGGCGAGGTGCTGGGCGAAAGCCAGAGCGGCAACATGCTCGAAGTGGGCTTCCAGCTCTACAACGAGATGCTGGCCGAAGCCGTGCGCAGCCTCAAGGAAGGCAAGGAGCCGGACCTGCTCTCGCCCATGGGCGCCACCACCGACATCAACCTGCACGCCCCCGCCCTGCTGCCCGACGACTACTGCGGCGACGTGCACATGCGCCTGTCCTTCTACAAGAAACTCGCCACCGCGAAGAAGACCGAGCAGATCGACGCGCTGATGGAGGAGCTGGTGGACCGCTTCGGCAAGCTGCCCGAGCAGACCCAGACCCTGATCGACGTGCACCGCCTGCGCGTGATCAGCCAGCCTTACGGTGTGGTCAAGGTCGACGCCGCACCGCATCTCATCAACATCACCTTCCGCAAGGACGCGCCGGTGGACGGCCTGAAGGTGATCGAGCTGATCCAGAAGAACAAGCACATCAAGCTGGTCGGCAACGAGAAGCTGCGCATCGAGCGTGAATTGCCCGATCCCAAGTCGCGCGCCCACCTCGTGCGCGACGTGCTGCGCAGCCTGGGCCAGCCGCGCACGGCCGAAGCCGCCGCCCCCACGCCATGACCGAACTCGTCGAAACCCTGCTGGTCCTGGCGCTGCTGCTGCCCGCGCTCTGGCTGCGGCCCTGGCGTCTGCTCGGGCACTCGGGCCTGCACACGCCCCTGCTGGCCACCCTGGCCCTGCTGCCCCTGCTCTGGGCCCTGCCCTTTTGGCACGCCATGCCGCTGCAGCTGCAGTGGTCCGGGGCCTGCCTGGTCCTGCTCTGCCTGGGCTGGCCGCTGGCCGTGCCCGTGCTCACGCTGGTCGGCGGCCTCACCTGGGCCCTCACCCCGGCCACGGGCGCGCAGGCCCTGAGCCTGCTGCTCTGGCAGGGCCTGGTGCCGGCCACACTGGCACTCGCCCTGGGCGCGCTGCTGCGGCGCTTTCTGCCCCGGCATCCCTTCATCTACATCCTGGGCCGCGGCTTCCTGGGCACGGTGTTGTGCATCTTCGCAGCCAAGCTGCTGGCCCAGGCCGCCGGCCATGTGCTGCCCAACATCGGCAGCGACCTGTCGTGGGTCGCGCTCTGGCTCACCGCCTGGGGCGACGCCTTCGTCACGGGCATGATGGTGGCCATCTTCGTCGCCTACCGACCGCAATGGCTGGCCACCTGGTCCGACACGCTTTACCTCAAGAACAGCTGAACATGACTGTCTCCGAACCCACCCCCGGCCTCGTGCTGCAAGGCATCACCGCGCCGCTGAAACTGGCCGACTACAAGCTCATCGCCTTCGACATGGACTCCACGCTCATCAACATCGAGTGCGTGGACGAGATCGCCGACGCCGTGGGCCGCAAGGCCGAGGTCGCGGCCATCACCGAGGCCGCGATGCGCGGCGAGATCGCCGACTTCAAGGACAGCCTGCGCCGCCGCGTGGCCCTGCTCAAGGGCGTGACGACCGCTGATCTGGAGGCCGTCAAACGTGAACGCCTGCGCCTCAACCCGGGGGCCGCTGAACTGGTGGCCACGTGCAAGCGCGCAGGCCTGAAGGTGCTGCTGGTCTCCGGCGGCTTCACCTTCTTCGCCGACCACGTGCAGCAGCTGCTGGGCATCGACTACACGCGCTCCAACGTGCTGGAGATCGAACACGGCGTGCTCACCGGCCGCTTGGTGGACCAGCTCTGGGGCGATATCTGCGACGGCGCCGAGAAGCAGCGCACGCTGCTGCAGACCTGCGCGCAGCTGGGCATCTCGCCGCAGCAGGCCATCGCCATGGGCGACGGCGCCAACGACCTGCCCATGATGGGCGCAGCCGGCCTCTCGGTGGCCTACCACGCCAAGCCCAGGGTGCGCGAGCAGGCCATGGTAGCGATCAATAGCGGCGGGCTGGACCGCCTGCTGGAGATCCTGCGGTGAGCCCGCGGCTGCAAGGCCTGGCCTCGGGCCTGAAGGCCTGGCTGCTCAACTGGCGCGCCCATGCCCTCACGCTGGCCGTGTTCGCCGCCGCCGTGCTGGCGCTCAATGCCTGGCAGACGCGCGAGCTGCCCACGGGCCTGGCGCCGGACTTCCAGGCCCCGCTGGTCGGCGCCATCGGCGCGGACGACCTCACCCTCGAAGCCTGGCGCGCCCAATACCCGGGCCGGGCCGTGGCCCTGCACTTCTGGGCCGAGTGGTGCGGCATCTGCCGCGCCGAGGAAAGCAGCATCACGGCATTGCAGGAAGACTGGCCCGTGCTGACCATCGCCATGCGCTCGGGCGACGCGGCCCGCGTCGCGCGCGTGATGTCACAGCGCGACCTGCACTGGCTCACCGCCGTCGATGCCGACGGCAGCCTCACGGCACGCTACGGCTTCAAGGCCGTGCCGGCCTTCGTGGTGCTCGACGCGCAGGGTCGCATCCGCCACGCCAGCGTGGGCTACACGCCCGCGCTCGGCATGCGCGTGCGCCTGTGGCTGGCGCAGCACTTCTGAGCGGTAGGCGCGCTCAGCGCCCGATCTTCACGCTCAGGCCGGTCAGCAGGGACAGGTCGTACTTCTCGGCCGGCGGCGGCGACAGGCTGTCATAGCGGCCCTGCAGCTTGACGCTCAAACTCAGCGTCTCGTTGATGTCCAGCAGCAGACCGACGTCCAGCGTGGCGCGCGTGCCCTGGCCCCTGAACACACCGGGATACAGCACGAACTTCTGGGTGAAGCGCGTGCTGCCCTTGAACTGGTGGGTGGACTCCTGGCCGAACAGGGTCTCGGTGGTCGTGTAGTGGGTACGCTGCACGCCGTTGATCTCCACGCCCTCGCCGCGGTAGTAGTCTTCGCGCCAGGACAGACCGGCGTAGGCGTCCCAGCTCAGCTCGGCGTCCTTGTAGAGATGGCGGCCCAGGCCGGTGCTGATCAGGGTGCGCAGGTCCAGGTCGCGCACGCGGTCGTGGCTGAACTCCAGGCCCACGAAGCCGAACTCGCGCTCGGTGATGTCGCGGTCGTAGCGCGTGCCCGCGCGCCAGCGCCGAGCCGTGATGGTGGTCGTCACCACGCCATCGGTCTCGGTGCGCGCACGGCTCTCCAGGTAGTTGCCGAACAGCGAGAGCTTGTCCTCGGTGCGCGTGTAGGTCGTGTCCAGCGACAGGTTGAAGCTCTGCCCGTCGGTATTGCCCGCAGACAGCGTGACCCCGGCACCGAAATCGCCGGCCCAGCGCCCGCTGGTCTCCAGCTGCAGCGGCGGCACATAGGCCGGCTGGACCGGCGGGGCAGGTGGCGGCGGGCTGGCCTCGGGCCGGCGCTGGGCCGGCGGTTCGGGTTCGGGCGCCACCACCACGGGCGCCACCTCGGGCGCGCGCAGCGGCACGGCGACCGGCTCGGTCACAGTGACAGGATCGGAAGGGGACGTGGCGGCCTCCTGGGCCAGGGCCACGCTGCCGGCCAGCAGCCAGGGCAGCAGGAACAGTTGCTTCATCTCGGGAACTTCTCATGCATGGCGGCAGCCCGCA
>JAYNNS010000167.1:4239-6629 GCA_038112835.1 Curvibacter sp.
GAGCGAAAGCGAGCGGATGGCGCTCCGCGCCGAGAACGTCGAACTGCGCCAGCGTGAAGGCCGCAGCGTCCGCGCGCGTGGCGTCCTCGACCGCGCGCAGCGTGGTGCGCAGGCGCTGCGGCGTGAACTCGGCCAGGCCGTAGCCGCGGTGGCGCGCCTCGCCGTAGATGAAATGCGGGTTCTCGGCCAGGCGCTCGGCCGCGCGCTCCATGCCCGAGGCGCTGGCGCGCGAGCTGATGCTGGTACCGCAGAACTCGACGCCAAGGGCCGGGCTCTTCGCATCGGCGTAGTCCGCCTTGACGTGTCCCACCCAGTTCTCGTGCACATCGCCGCCGAAGAAGACCGGGTTGCTCACGCGCTGGCGCTGCAGCGCCTCCAGCAGGCGGGTGCGGGCCGCGGGGTAGCCGTCCCAGCCGTCGTTCCAGAAACGCTGGCCCGGACCGGGGCGCGCATCGCGCGGGCCGAACAGCGTCTGCTGCCCGATCACGTTCCAGCGCCCGCCGCTGCGCGCCAGCGCCTGCTCCAGCCACTGCTCCTGCGCCGCGCCCAGGTAGCTGCGCTGCGGCTCGGCCCACTCGGGACACTGGGCCGGGTCGATCAGGCTGCCGCCGTCCTTGAGGCAGGCCTGGCGGTCGCGGTACTGCCGGCCGTCGAGCAGGTGCAGCGTGGCCAGCCGGCCCCAGGCCAGCTGCTGGTGGATGCGCAGCTCGGCGCCGCGCGGACGCTGCTGCAAGCCGGCCAGGCCCCGCGTCAGCATCGTGGCGCGCACCGGCATGTGCTCGTACCAGGCCTGGTAGGCCGCGGCACGCCGCGCCGCGAAATCGGGCGCCGTGCCCAGCACGGGCATGCCATTGCCCTCGTGCAGGCCGGCGTAGTCGTTCTGCACCTCGTGGTCGTCCCAGGTCAGCAGCCAGGGACAGGCCGCGTGCATGGCCTGCAGGTCCGGATCGCTGCGGTGCAGGGCGTAGCGCGCGCGGTAGTCGTCCAGCGTCAGCACCCAGCCCCCGCTCACCGGGCGCACGGCGTTCTGCGCGCCCGGGTATTCGTAGATGTAGTCGCCCAGGAAGAGCACCAGGTCCGGCGCATCGGCGCGCAGATGCCGCCAGGCCGCGTAATAGCCGTGCTCCCAGCGCTGGCACGAGGCATAGCCCACGCGCAGGCGCGCCACCTCGGCGCCCGGCGCTGGCGCCGTGCGCGTGCGGCCCACGGGGCTCGCCGCCTCGCCCAGCAGGAAGCGGTAGAAATACCAGCGGTCCGGCTCCAGGCCCTGCACCTCGGCGTGCACCGCATGGCCCAGGGCCGGCACGGCCTGCACCTGGCCGCTGCGTGCGATGCGCGTGAAGCCCTCGTCGTGCGCCACTTCCCAGCGCAGGGTGTGCTCCTGGCTCTGCGAGGGATCGAGCAGCAGGCGAGTCCAGAGCACCACGCCATCGGGCAGGGGCGCGCCGCTGGCCACGCCCAGGGCAAAGGGGTCGCTGCGCAGGCGGGCCGCGCGGCTCCAGGCGCTGCGCGGCAGCCAGAGGGTGCTGGCCGTGGCGGCGGCCAGACGCAGCAGCTGGCGACGATCGGTGGGGGCAAGGCGCATGGTGGCAAGGTCCGCAGAGGGTGACGGCATGATGCCATGCGCGTGTGACAGGCTGGTGCCGGCCTTCCCCGTCCCCAGCGGGCAGCGGTTGACAGCCCCCGGGGCCTGACTAAAATTTGGGCAAACCACTCCCTGGAGCTCCTCATGGCCACCGAAGGCATTTCCTCCAGCCCCTCCGTCTCGCCCCCGCCGCGCAACAACGCCGCCAGCCGTGCGCAGGAGTTCCGCGCCGAACAGCAGCGCGTGCAGAACGAACAGGCCCAGCGCGAGGCCCAGGCCGCCGAGCGCCAGGCGCGCCAGCGCGAACCCGTGGTCAACACCCAGGGCCAGACCACGGGCCGCATCGTCAACGAACGAGCCTGAGCCCCGGCCCCTTCTCCATGGTCGTCGCCCTCCAGTCCCTCAACGGCGGCACGCCCAGCGCGCGCAGCCAGCTGAGCCAGTACCGGGCCCAGCTGCAACAGGCGCGCCAGGAGGCGAACCGTGCGGCCGAGCGCGTGGCCCGGCTGGAGCAGCAGACCGAGGTGGCGCGCAACGAGGCCGTACGCGCCGACCAGCGCGTGCGCGGCCTTGAAAGCAATCCCCCGCGCAGCAGCGACAGCAGCGCCCAGGAGCGCAGCAAGCGCCGCGCCATCAACAGCCTGGGGCAGCTCAGCGGCACCCTGCTGGACGAGATGGCCTGAGCCCCTGCCCCGCAAACGACAACGGCCCTCGTGAGGGCCGTTTTTCATCCGACGAGCGAGAACTCGCGAAGAAATCGTAGCGAGCGGTCCGAGCGCAAGGCGGACGGAGCGCAGGAACCGGA
>JAYNNS010000168.1:0-6609 GCA_038112835.1 Curvibacter sp.
GGATGGCGCGGTCGGCACGGGGGCGGCAACAGCAGCGGGCGCCGTCGGCGGACGCGGCGCCACGGGGGCGGGCGCTGCGGCGACGACCTGCGGCCGGGGAGCCGAGGCGACCGGGAAAGGCTGGCTGCGGTTGGCCGCCATGAACTTGTGGGGATCCTGGGGCACGCCACGCACCAGCACCTCGAAATGCAGGTGCGGGCCGGTGGAGCGGCCGGTGCTGCCCACTTCGGCGATCTTCTGGCCACGCTTGACCAGATCGCCCTTCTTCACCGTGATCCTCGAAGCGTGGGCGTAACGCGTGACCAGATCCTTGCCATGGTCGATCTCGACCATATTGCCGTAGTCGGGCCGGAATTCCTGGGTCACCACCACGCCGCCGGCCGCGGCCAGGATGGCCGTCCCGGTGGGCGACTGGTAGTCGATGCCGGTGTGCAGGGCCGAGCGGCCGGTGAACGGGTCGATACGCCAGCCGAAGCCCGATCCGGCGCCGCCGAAGGCCACCGGGTGCTGGGTCGGGATCATCATGGACTTGACCTTCTGCTCGAACAGACGGGATTCCACCACCGACATCAGATCGGTGCGCTGGCCGGCCACACGGTCCAGGTCCTCGAGGGTCGCCTGCAGTTCCTCCATGGTCAGCGGGCGGCCTGATACCAGTGCGCCGCCCTGGCCCGGTCGGACCTTGATATCCGCAGGGTTGATGCCGGCCAGGCCCGAGACACGCTCGCCCAGGGATTCGAGTTGCAGCAGCTTGGCCTGCATTTCACCGATGCGACGGGCCATCACGTCCAGGTTCTCGCGCATGAAGCGGTCCCTCAGCGCGAACTCGTCCTTGACCACCAGCTTGACCAGCGAGCCGATGACGGGCCAGCCCTCGCGGGCGCCCTTCAGGAACACCCAGTGGTAGAGACCGGCCGCCACCAGCATCAGGGCGAAGGACAGGCTCAAGCCAACCAGCAGCAGCTTGGTACCACTGAGATGTATCGCACGGCTTCTGGCCAGCCATGCATCCGTGATAATCAAATGCATCTTCTTTTCCTCGTTCCCCACCCCTGACCCATGACCCGTCGCCACCAGCCCCTCAGCTTGCTGCAGGCCACGCAAGAGTCCCCCATGCTCGCCCGTTTGAGCGAGCTCAGTCGGGACTCCGTGGCCCGGCTCGAGGCTGTTCGGCCGATGATACCGGCCGTGCTGCGCCCTGCGATCCAGGCTGGGCCGATCGACGGCCTGAATTGGTGTCTGATTGTTAACGGCAACGCCGCCGCTGCCAAAATCCGCCAGCTGCTGCCCGCCATGACAGCCCATCTGCGCAACAAGGGCTGGGAGGTTAGCGCAATTCGCCTCAAAGTCCAAATTCCTGCCTCATCCCGATAGCAGGAACCGTACCAGAGTGCCTCTATGAGGGGGCTGGTGCCGATTGTCGGATTCGAACTGACGACCTACCGCTTACAAGGCGGGTGCTCTACCAACTGAGCTAAATCGGCGTGCGGTGGATTCTACCGGAGCCCATGGGTGCGGGACGCGCGGTCATTTGATGCGCTTGAGGGCCGGCCGGCCGGCACCGGCCGGCGGCCGCGGCGGCTCGGGCTCGTCGTCGGCAGGCTCCGAGGCACGGTCCGCGCGGGGCGTTGTTTCACCGGGTGCCTCGGGGGCCGGCATGGCAGAAGGCTCCACCCCGGGCTCACCTTCTTCCAGAGGAAAGGCCATGCCCTGGCCATTCTCCCGTGCGTAGATCGCCATCACCCGTCCCAGCGGAATCATGATCTCGCGGGCCACGCCGGCAAACCGGGCCTTGAACTCGATGTACTCGTTGCCCAGCTTGAGGGCGCTGGTCGCGTCCATGCTGATGTTGAGCACGATTTCGCCGTCCTTGACGTACTCGCGCGGCACACGCACCGTGTCGTCGACCCGGACCGCCACATAGGGCGTCAGGCCGTTGTCGGTGCACCACTCGTAGAGGGCCCGGATCAGGTAGGGGCGGGTCGAGGTCGGCCCGCTGGCGGTCAGGGTGGACACTGGGCCGGCCTTACTTGCGCATCACCTTTTCCGAGGGCGTGAGCGCCTCGATGTAGGCCGGGCGCGAGAAGATGCGCTCGGCGTACTTGAGCAGGGGAGCGGCATTCTTGCTCAGCTCGATGCCATAGTAGTCCAGGCGCCAGAGCAGCGGCGCGATGGCCACGTCGAGCATGGAGAAGTTCTCGCCCAGCATGTACTTGTTCTTGAGGAACACGGGGGCCAGCTGGGTCAGGCGGTCGCGGATGTGGGAGCGGGCCTTTTCCAGTGCCTTCTCGTTGCTCTTGGCAGCGCGGTTCTCCAGCGTGGCCACGTGGACGAAGAGTTCCTTCTCGAAATTGAGCAGGAACAGGCGCACGCGGGCGCGGTCCACCGGGTCGCCAGGCATGAGCTGGGGATGCGGGAAGCGTTCGTCGATGTACTCGTTGATGATGTTGGACTCGTACAGGATCAGGTCGCGCTCGACCAGGATGGGGACCTGGCCGTAGGGGTTCATGACGCTGATGTCCTCGGGCTTGTTGTAGAGGTCCACGTCGCGGATCTCGAAGTCCATGCCCTTCTCGAACAGGACAAAGCGGCAGCGGTGGGAGAAGGGGCAGGTCGTGCCCGAGTACAGCACCATCATGGCGGGAGGCTCCTAAAAATCAGATCCGGTTATGGGATGGCGGCCCCGGCCCATGCAGGCGGAGGTGCCAAATGAAAAGAGTGGGTTGCATTGTCGCAAACCCACTCCCTCGATTGCAAGTTTTGCACCGTTTTGGTGCAAAACTTGAGGTACCGGCTTACTTGACGTCTTTCCAGTAAGCGGCGTTCAGGCGCCAGGCCATGATGGTGAAGCCCAGCAGGAAGAGCAGCACCCAGACGCCCACGCGCACGCGGGTGTTCTGTGCGGGCTCACCCATCCACTGCAGGAAGTTCACGAGGTCACCGACGGCCTGGTCGTACTGCAGGGGGCTCATGGTGCCCGGGGTCACCTGCTGCCAGCCCTTGAAGACCTCGACCTTGTGACCGTGGTCTTCCTTCACCTCCAGGATGGGGCGACGCTGGCCCTGCAGCTCCCACAGCACGTGCGGCATACCGACGCTGGGGAAGGCCAGGTTGTTCCAGCCCGTGGCCTTGGTGTCGTCGGGATAGAAGGTACGCAGGAAGGTGTAGAGGTAGTCGGCACCCGTGCCGCCGTGCCCGGAGCGCGAGCGGGCGATCAGGGTCAGGTCGGGCGGGTTGGCACCGAACCATTCCTTGGCCTGCTTGGGATCGATGGCCGCCTTCATGACTTCACCCACCTTGTCGGTCGTGAACAGCAGGTTGTCCTTGATCTGCTCGGGCGTGAAGCCGATGTCCTGCAGGCGGTTGTAGCGCATGTAGGCGGCGGAGTGGCAGTTCAGGCAGTAGTTGACGAAGAGCTTGGCGCCGTTCTGCAGCGACGTGTGGTCGCTGACCTTGACGGGCGCCTTGTCCCAGGCGATGCCGCCTTCGGCGGCCAGCGCGCCCGTGCTCAGCGCGAAGAAGGTGGTGAGGGCAAGAATGATCTTTTTCATGTTGTTTCTCCGGCTCAGTGCGCCTCGAAGGTCACGCGGCTGGGCACCGGCTTGGTCGGGCCCAGACGGCTCCACCAGGGCATCAGCAGGAAGAAGCCGAAATAGAACAGGGTACCGACCTGGGACACACGCTCGCCGATCGGCGAGGGCGGCTGCACGCCCAGGTAGGCCAGGATGACGAAGTTGATCACGAAGATGCCGTAGAGGTACTTGTGCCAGTCGGGACGATAGCGGATCGACTTGACCGCGCAGTTGTCCAGCCAGGGCAGGAAGAACAGGATGATCACGGCGCCGCCCATGACGACCACGCCCCAGAACTTGGCGTCGATGGCCAGCATCAGGGCGATCAGCAGCACGGCACCACCGGCCACCACCCCCTTGAACAGGGCATTCAGCTGGCCCTTGATCACGGCCAGTGCGGCTGCCAGCACCACGCAGGCGATCAGCACGTACATCATCTCGGTGGTGATGGCGCGCAGCATGGAGTAGAAGGGGGTGAAATACCAGACCGGGGCGATGTGGGCCGGGGTCTTGAGCGGATCGGCCGGGATGAAGTTGTTGTACTCCAGGAAGTAGCCACCGAACTCGGGTGCGAAGAACACGACAGCCGTGAAGACCATCAGGAACACGCTCACGCCCATGATGTCGTGCACGGTGTAGTAGGGATGGAAGGGGATGCCGTCCAGCGGCTTGCCCTTGGCATCCTTGGGTGCGTTCGGGCCCTTGATCTCGACGCCATCGGGGTTGTTGGAGCCGACGTCGTGCAGGGCCAGCAGGTGGGCCACCACCAGACCCAGCAGGACCAGGGGCACGGCGATCACGTGGAAGCTGAAGAAGCGGTTCAGCGTGGCGTCACCGACCACGTAGTCGCCGCGGATCAGCAGGGCCAGGTCCGGACCGATGAAGGGGATGGCGGAGAACAGGTTCACGATCACCTGGGCGCCCCAGTAGGACATCTGGCCCCAGGGCAGCAGGTAGCCCATGAAGGCCTCGGCCATCAGCACCAGGAAGATGGCGCAGCCGAAGATCCAGACCAGCTCGCGCGGCTTGCGGTAGGAACCGTAGATCAGGCCGCGGAACATGTGCAGGTAGACCACCACGAAGAAGGCGGAAGCGCCGGTGGAGTGCATGTAGCGGATCAGCCAGCCCCAGGGCACGTCGCGCATGATGTACTCGACGGAGGCGAAGGCCAGGGCCGCGTCCGGCTTGTAGTGCATGACCAGGAAGATGCCGGTCACGATCTGGATCACCAGCACCAGCATGGCCAGCGAGCCGAAGAAGTACCAGAAGTTGAAGTTCTTCGGGGCGTAGTACTCCGACATGTGGACGCGGTAGGCGTCGAACGCGGTCGGGAAGCGGTTCTCGAACCAGTTCAGCACCTTGGCGCCGGCGGGCGCGTCGGCGGGGAGTTCCTTGAATTCAGCCATGTTCTTGTTCCTCAAGCCTTCTTGTCTTCGCCGATCAGCAGCTTGCTGTCGGACAGGTACATGTGCGGCGGCACTTCCAGGTTGTCGGGTGCCGGCTTGTTCTTGAACACACGGCCGGCCATGTCGAAGGTCGAACCGTGGCAGGGGCAGAGGAAGCCGCCCTGCCAGTCATCGGGCAGCGAGGGCTGCGGGCCGGGGGTCAGCTTGTCGCTGGGCGAGCAGCCCAGGTGCGAGCAGATGCCCACGCCGACGAAGACCTCGGGCTTGATCGAGCGGTGCTGGTTCTTGGCGTAATCGGGCGTCGGGTAGGCCTTGCGATCGGACTTGGGGTCGGCCAGCTGGTCCTCGACCTTGGCCAGCGTGGCGAGCTGCTCGGGCGTGCGACGCATGATCCACACCGGTTTGCCGCGCCACTCGACGACGACCTTCTCGCCCGGCTTGAGCGCCGAGATGTCGACTTCCACAGCGGCACCGGCGGCCTTGGCACGCTCGGACGGCTCGAAGGTGCGAACAAAGGGAATGGCGGTTGCCACACCACCCACGGCACCTGCACAACCCGTGGCAATCAGCCACGTCCGTTTGCTGGGGTCCATCTGGCTCTTATCGGCAAGCGTGTCGCTCATGGAGTTCCTCAATCAATCTACCGGGTTTCGAAATCCTGTCGCGCCCTGGCGAAGGCCGGACGGTCAACACGGAATTCTAGCCGACTCGCCCCCCGGCTCCCGGCCCCGTCACGAGCCGGCGCGCCATGCGCACCGCCTCGATCAGGCTGGAGGCATCGGCCTGCCCGGTCCCGGCCAGATCGAAGGCCGTCCCATGGTCCGGACTGGTCCGTACCAGGGGCAGACCCAGGGTGACGTTGACCCCCTTCTCCACCCCCAGGTACTTCACCGGGATCAGGCCCTGGTCGTGGTACATGGCCACCACCACGTCGAACTCCCCGCGGCGGGCGCGCATGAAGACCGTGTCCGGCGCGTGGGGCCCCTGCACATCCAGGCCCTCGGCCCGGGCGCGGGCCAGCGCCGGGATGATGACCTCGATCTCCTCGCGACCGAACAGACCGCCCTCCCCCGCATGGGGATTCAGCCCGGCCACGGCGATGCGTGGCACCCGCCCCAGCAGGGGCCGCAGGGCCGCATCGGTGATGTGCAGGGTCTGCAGCACATTGTCCTGCGTGACCGCCTCGATGGCCTGGCGCAGCGAGACGTGAATGCTCACCAGCACCGTGCGCAATTCCTCGTTGGCCAGCATCATGCGCACCGGTATCTGCTGCACGGGGCGGCCCAGATAGGCTGCCGCCTCGGCCTGCAGAAGCTCGGTATGCCCGGGAAAAGCATCCCAGGGCGCCCCCGCGGCAGACAGGGCCTCCTTGTGCAAGGGTGCGGTGACCAGCCCCGCGATCTCGCCGCGCAGAGCGGCCTGCGCCGCCCAGCTGACGCAGCGGCCGGCCAGGCGCCCGGCGGCGGCGCTGATGCGGCCGAGCGGCGCCTCGCCGTCGAGCGTGGCCACCTGCAACACGGGCACGGCACGCGGCGCCAGTGCGTCAGCCTCCCGGGGCGACTGGATCAGGACCGACGCGGGGCCGCCGCCCACCCAGGCTGCGGCCCGGCGCAGTACCGCCGCATCACCCG